>NZ_JAAKYZ010000018.1 GCF_015229955.1 Campylobacter concisus | reverse complement strand
CAGCTCCAGCCCCAACAGCACTTCCTCCACTTACACCAAAGCTATTATCTCCACCTGCTGCTAGAGATAAAGCATCTATGCTTCCTACATTAGCATTTATGTTACTAATGTGGCCTCCTTCTGCAAAGCTAGTAGAAGATAAGCTTACGCCATCTCCACCATTACCACCTGCTTGTGGACCACCTGCAGCAGTTTCTTCTAGAGCATTAAGATCTGTTCCTTTTAAGATGGCTTGTTGTAAAGCTGAGATATCAGCTACTGTTTCGTTATTGTTAGAGTCTTGATCTAGAGTTAGAGTATCTTTACCTATTAAAGTTATATCTTTACCATCAGTTTGAGTTATTGTTACTTTAGAGTTAGAACCCTCTGTAACTATCTTTTCACCTTGGTATACAATATCTCCTACACTTAATTGTCTTACCTCTCCTGTTAAGTCATTAAGTGCTCTTGCTATTCCTCCGTTTACGCTTTTAACTACTCCGGCTTCTTTAGCCATCATGTTCTCCTTATTGTTTATAGTCTTTGAAATTTTGAATGAATTATATAAATTTTAGAAGTATATGTCTATTGTAC
>NZ_JAAKYZ010000017.1 GCF_015229955.1 Campylobacter concisus | reverse complement strand
ACCAAGAATATATCTTACAAGAAATAGTAGATGAACTAAATAGAAGAGATGATGATGACGGAATTCAAATGTATGTAAAATATAAGCTTGATACTAGAAATAGATTAGAGCATTTTTTTGGGCAATGCTTTGTAGAAGCAAAGACAACAAAAGGTGATTTTACTCTAGAAGAAGAGTTAGAAAAATTTACAGAGAATAATATAATTAGCTATAGAAGTAAAGCTAGATTAGAAGAAGCCAAAAAACTATATCCGCAATATTACGACAAGACAGATCCTTCAAAATGGGCAAAATTTGTTGGTAACGCTATGTACTCTGATCGTGGAAAAAATCATTTAGGCAATCAAGGTGGAGATGATGGATTTAATTTTAGAGGTAGGGGAATTAAGCAATTAACAGGGAAGGACAACTATGCAAGATTTAATAATTATTCACACAAAAAACTTTTAGTCGACAAAGATACAGATCTATTAAAAAACCCTGATCTCATATCACAAGATGGTAAATACGCCTTAATAAGTGCTGCATATTTCTGGATTATAGAAAGGTCTAACCCTAAAAAATATCGTCTTTATGAAATAGCCGATGAAAGCAAAGCGGATTCGGATAATAGTGATATAGTAGAACGTATAACTGCAGTTATAAATCCGCAAAAACTTAGCCTTGAGCATAGGAAAGAAGCCTATAAACGCATTAAAACAGCAAATGTGTTTAAGGTTTTTCAGTAAGGAAATATGATGAAATTTAAAATTATATTATTAACTAGCTTGAAAGTAGGCTTAAGTTTATATGCTTACGAGCCTTTAAGCCCAGACGAAGCTATGATAAAATTTGCCTCTGACTTTTCGCAGATAAACGACTATCCACTTGATTCCATAATGGACTATGGCAGCCATACTATTTCACCAAACTTTGCTTGCTATGATGCCAAGGGCAAATATAAATTTAAAAAATACTCTTTAGAAGACTTTATATGCCAGTCAGACTATAATTCTTTTAGAGATAACTATTTTAGCGATCTTTATAATCTAATAGTAAAAGAAAATCCAAATTTAAAAGAAAAGGCTCAAAAGATAGCTAGAGAGAGGATAGCTAAAACCCAAAAGGAGTGCATTAAATACTCAAAAAAAGAGTATGACTATAGTTTTGCAGAGAGCAAGGCTTTATTTGTATCTGAAAGCATAGGTTGTATAAGTGAAAAGTATAGAGACTTTACAGCAAAGCTGACTTTAATGCTTTATAAGGACGATAAAGAGTTATTTAGTAGAATTTATGGTGAAGACTATGAGAAATTTAAAGAGGTTTTTGAAGATACTATCTCTATATCAGACCTAAAATTTGAAGGCATAAGCGCAAAGCAAAAAGAAGAAAATTTAAAGCTTTATGAAAATTTTGAAGAAAAATATAAGGATTACGATATTGAGGGCTTTGGGTATAATCATTGCTGGGATGCAAGCTATGTTTTATTAGTCCAATACTCCCTAATAGACAAAAATGGTCATTTGATTTTGCCTGAGAATAGAAAAGAGGAGTAGTGTGCCTACTTCTCATCACTTCGAACTTCCCCTCGTCTAACAACAAACACCTAAATTTCTCTTTATTAAATTTCGCCAAAGAGAATAACTTTACCCTAAGAGATGATAAAGACTCAGCTATGTTTGATATAAAGCTTCGTCTAGCTCATGGCAACAATGTAGTGCCTA
>NZ_JAAKYZ010000016.1 GCF_015229955.1 Campylobacter concisus | reverse complement strand
TTTGCAGAAGGAGGCCACATTAGTAACATAAATGCTAATGTAGGAAGCATAGATGCTTTATCTCTAGCAGCAGGTGGAGATAATAGCTTTGGTGTAAGTGGAGGAAGTGCTGTTGGGGCTGGAGCTGAGGCAACCCCTGTTATACCTCCTATTGCTACAATTACAGCTCTAGGTTCAACCAATGTAAAAGAGGGTTACGATTGGGAAGGTCCAGAGTATAAATTCTCTTTAGGTAATTTAGACGCAAATGGCGTAAATAACTTAGCAGCTAGACCAACTACATACACTTTTAGTCTAAGTGGTGTAGAAAAGGGTGTAGACTATGAAGAGATAGAAACTCCAGATGGCAATTTTGTTTTTGAATACAAAGATGCTAATGGTGACTGGGTTCCAATGTATGGTAACAAACTTACCGTAAATGATCCTAGAGATATAGAGAACCTAGAGGTAAGAATAGCAAAGCTAGCAGATAACTCTATCCAAAATCAAGGAGAGCGTGTAGGAGATGATCCTATGTTTAGCGGTATAGATGGAGCAATACAAGGCGTTTATCAAAGAAAAGCTACTGTAAACGTAACTAGCGATAATCCTCAAATAGCTTCGTCAAGTAATACTGGTACTATCACTGATACAGATGACAATATATCATTTACTAAGGGTCTAGATGGACAAAGAGTAATGACGTTCATCGGTGACGATACTATAAACCTATATGGTGATGTTAAAAATGGTTCTAGAGTAGAGAGTGGAAATGACAATGATGTTATAAATCTCTATGGAAATCTAACTACTGGTAGCACCATCAATACTGGATCAGAAAATGTATTTAGTGAAGTTGCTCGTGATATTGTAAACGTTAAGTCTGGAGCATCTGTAAATGGAGCTACTCTAGCATCAGAAGGAGTTGCAACATTTAATATAGAAAAAGGTGCAACGCTAAACAATGCTCATATAAATCACATGTATGGTAGCGATCAAACAGTTAATGTTAATGGTACTCTAAACGAGACAGAGATGAATCTTGGCCGTGGAAACAACAAGATCACCCTTGATGGAGCTACTAGCACAAATAAACTTAGAGTAGAGACTCAAAGTGGTGACGATGACATTGTGATCAAAAACAGTAAAATTTTAGGCGATGAGAATTTAATTGGCAACCACAACGTGATGGATATACGTTCAGGTAAAAACACAGTTACAGCTGAGGGCTCTGAGCTATCTCGTTTGGACATCCAAGCAAATGGTGGTGCATCAGATAAGACAACCATTACCTTAAATGCGACAAAAGGTGAACGACTAAATATTACTGGTCAAGGCGAAGAGGACGTGTTTACTCTAAAAGGTGGCTCTACCCTTAATTCTTCTGGAGTTAATTTAGGCAACGGTAATAATACTATTAATGTAGATGGTGCTAAGATTACAACATCTAGCCTCATAACTGGAAGTAATGACGATATTATCAATCTCAAAAATGCAGAGCTAAAGAATGTTAATGTTGAGACAGGGCAAGGTAAAAATGAGGTAAATATCGAAAACGTTACAAGTGACAACACTAAGATAACTCTTGGTGGTAGCTGGAGTAATGGAGATAATACCGTAAATATTAAAGGTAATTTCGGTGATGTAGATGCCAACTCTTATAACAAAACCGCAATTAGTTCTTATGGTAGTGCTGTTGCAAAAGACTTTATCAATATCGCAGATAACGCAAACGTTCACAATGTTAGATTTGATCTAAACCAAAAATCAGATACTATCACTATTGGTAAGAATGCCACAGTTTCACACTCTCAGTTAATTACTGGAGACGATAATGATACACTTGAGATAGGGGATGGAGCTAATATTAGCAAAGGTACACATATGGATCTAGGATTCCATAGTGATACCGCAAAAATAGGAAATAACGTTACTATAGATGACTCTGATATTTATATGGATGATGGTGATACGACCCACCAAAGTACTTTTGGTAACGATACAGTAACCATAGGAAATAACGTAACGTTTAAAAACTATGCCGACGTAAAAGGTGGTCAAGGAAACGATACCATTACTATAGGCGATAACCTAACCCTAGACGGCAATGCCGGAATTTACGGAGACTGGGGCGAAGGCGGTGGCGGAGTAAATAACGCTACTGACGGTAAAGACACGATTACTATCGGAAATAATCTAACCGTTAAGAATAACTCTACTGTAAGCGGCGGCGGCGGAGATGATGTTATCTCTATCGGTAAAAATGCAAGTATTCATGATACTTCGACTATCGACGGCGGAGCTGGATTTGATACATTAAAAGTTGCTGACAATAGTATAGACTTTAGTCATGTTAAAAATATCGAAAGACTAGATATGACTAATGGAGAAAAGACAACCTTAGCTCTTACAGCTAGTAATGTTCAAGATATAT
>NZ_JAAKYZ010000015.1 GCF_015229955.1 Campylobacter concisus | reverse complement strand
TCTAGCAGCAGGTGGAGATAATAGCTTTGGTGTAAGTGGAGGAAGTGCTGTTGGGGCTGGAGCTGGAACTGAAGCAACAGGGCCTGCTTTACCAGCAGGAAGTATAAAGATTCCTTTGTCGGCGTATAAGGGAGAAAGCACATCTTCTGCACTCTTAGACTCATTTGCCTCTTCTATACCTAACGGATATCACGTATATAGACACACTGATGGTAGAGATTATCTAACTCCTAACGATCCTACCGCTCCTAGTGCATTTGATTATAAAGAAGGCTGGTATGTAAGTAAAGATGGTAACCTTGCTATTGGTCAAGATAATGCTAAAGACCTAGCGGTAACTAGCGCGGCAAAAGCTTCAAACTATCTAGATGATGGCTCAGTAGCTAAGATAGTAGATCCTGGTCAAAATTTAAAAGTATTTGGTTCAGATACTCCAAATAATATAACAGTAGACAATGCAAAAATAACATCTGTACACTCAGGAGTTGGAAACGATAACGTTGATCTCAAAAACGGTGCAGAGACAGTAGAAATTTTTGGTGGTTCTGGAAATGATGATATAACCGTAAATAATTCTACGGTAAGTGGACGAGCTGCTAAAGATTATATGGGAGATGATACCACAGATGCTATTAGCGGTGGCGACGGTGTAGACAAGATCTCTTTACAAAACGGATCTAGAATAAACGGAAACGTATACGGTAATGCGGGAAAAGATATTATAACCGTAGATAGCGGTGCTAAAGTAGAGGGTATTATATACGGAGACACGAAGGCAAAGAACGATAAGTATGAAAAGAAAGTAAATCCAAGCTTGGATATAGAAGATAAAGGTGCCGATGCCGATACTATAACCGTAAGCGGTAGAGGAACGAGTGCAAAATTCATAGCCGGTGGAGACGGTGACGATATCATCACGGTAAAAGATGGCGCAAGGACTAATTACATCCAAGGCGACGAAGGCGGGGACACTATAACTGTAAGTGGTAAAGATGCTTATGCTGCTTACATAAATGGTAGAGGCGGCGATGATAAGATATTTGTAGAAAATGGTGCTAAAGCAGGTTATGTATGGGGTATGTGGGGAAATGACGAGATCACGGTGCGCGGTCAAGGCACTACGATACTAAAAAACGTTGAGGGTAGAGAAGATAGCGATACTATTAAAATTTTAGACGGCGCTACCGTAAACGGATACGTTAGCGGCGGACGCGGCGAAAGCCCTAGCGCATACGGCGGAGCTGCAGATTCCGATGGGAATAATATCACCGTCCAAAATGCTACCGTAAAAGGCAACGTCGAAGGCAGCACCTATGGCGGTGAGAATAAGATCACAATTTCAAATTCAAAGATCGGAGGCGATGTTTTAGGCGGAAAAGATAAGGATACGATCGATATCGACGGAGGAGCTGGCAGGGAAGGTTCTATCGGAGGTAAAATTATTAGTGGAGACGGCGACGATATCGTTACGATAAGGAATACAAATCTAAACAAAGTCGACAATGACTACAATAAAAACGTCAAGGTCGATACTGGAACTGGCAACGATACTGTAAATTTATATAACGTTACTGTAAACGATACTAATATCTGGACGAAAGAGGGCAACGATACTATAAATGCTACTGATACTACATTTAAAACAACACAAGGAACTGGAATAGGAACTGGAAGCGGTAATGATATTATAAATATAAATTCAGGGTCTAATTTCGAAAGCGGTACGCATATAAGTGCAGGCGAAGGTAATGATATTATCAATATAAATAACGGTGCTCATCTAAACGGAGGCCACATTTATGGCTACGAAGGAAACGATACTATAAATATAAATTCTGGAGCTACTTTGACGAACTCTTCTGTACGTGGAAATGAAGGTAATGACACTATAAGTATAGATAACGGAGCTAGTATAAATAATTCCGGTAATATAGCCGTAAACGGGGATGTGGGTAATGATACTTTAGTTTTGAAAAACGGAGCTTCTGCTGGATTTAATAACTTAAATTTTGAAAACAAAGTATCTCTAACCCATACAAACGGGAACGTAAATATAACCGATATGGAGGGCGATAAAACCGTGGATCTATCCCAGTTATCTGCTATAACGGATAAAAACGTAAAATCTGTAGATATGACGAGTATAAACGGCGCAAAACTAAACATCACCGCACAAGACGTGCTAGACGTCAATAAAACTACCGGTGATACTCTTACCGTAAGAGGCGATAGCGACGATACCGTTCATAAGACAGATACATCCTCATGGCAAAATAATAATGACGGAACGTATTCTACGACCGTAAATGGCGAAACGGTAAGTATTAAAATAGAAAATAACGTTACGCCGGATTTATAATATCTTGTTTAAAACCCGAGAAATTCTCGGGTTTTATTCTAAATAAAATTACTACAGTTTTTAATCTTATATTATTCTAGTAACTGTTCTAATTTTTGGCTTTAACAACTAGTTAACGTAGCAATAAAATAAGTTAGATGGTGTAGAGAATAGCAAAATAAGCAACAAAAAATAATAATATCAATCCACCTTTTATAAAAGGTATTTTCTACTACTTTTTATTTTAACTTGGGTTACACCTAAAGTGAAATATCAAATTGTAAAAGACAGCACGAGCTTAACCAATATCCTGCCATCGATTGTGGAATATGTAACGATACTATCGACTTCAATAATGTTAAAAATTTTTGATGATTAAGTTGAGTGGTCATGTTAATATAAACGAAAACGCAGTCAATAATAATGCTGAGCTTAATTTACAGGTTAGTCTTTATTGTACCCCAGTACAATAGACATATACTTCTAAAATTTATATAATTCATTCAAAATTTCAAAGACTATAAACAATAAGGAGAACATGATGGCTAAAGAAGCCGGAGTAGTTAAAAGCGTAAACGGAGGAATAGCAAG
>NZ_JAAKYZ010000014.1 GCF_015229955.1 Campylobacter concisus | reverse complement strand
TTTGCAGAAGGAGGCCACATTAGTAACATAAATGCTAATGTAGGAAGCATAGATGCTTTATCTCTAGCAGCAGGTGGAGATAATAGCTTTGGTGTAAGTGGAGGAAGTGCTGTTGGGGCTGGAGCTGGAACTGAAGCAACAGGGCCTGCTTTACCAGCAGGAAGTATAAAGATTCCTTTGTCGGCGTATCTAAACGAAAATATAAACGACGGATTCGTTTTTCATATGCGAAGTCTAGTAAATGACATGTCTAATGCCGGATCTACTTTGAATGGCTATAGTATAGTTAGATGGATAGACGGTAGGGATTATCTAGTTCCTAACGCTGGAGTAAATACATTTACCCTTCAAGACGGCTGGTTTAAAAGTAACGACGGCAAGCTAGCTATTGGTCAAGATAATGCTAAAGACTTGGTGCTAACAAGTAGTGCTAATTCGGCAAATCATACTGGAGATGTGGCCAAAATAGTAAACCCTTCAAGCGATCTTAGCGTATTTGGTGGAGATAATGGAAGCAAGATTACTTCAGACGGTACTAATATAGATACTAAAATTTATAGTAGCGTAAAGGGTGACGAGATCAATATAACTTCTGACGTAACAGGTACCGGTACTTATGAAATAGATCCGTTTACTCATGAATACATAGGCGGTCAATCTTATATAAGTACCGGTTCAAGTTCGGACAACTTAAATATAGCTCCTGGCGTCACTTTAACTAATACTATAATAAATATGGGCGCTGGAAGCGAAACTGTAAATTTAAAAGGAACCGCTACAGATAAGATTAATTTTAAAGGATCTATCTTAATGGCCGGTGCTGATGACGATGTAATAAATATCGAAAACGCTTCGTTTGATGTAACCGATGAGAGAGTTAGTGTGATAGACGGTGGAAGCGGCAATGACATTATAAACGTAAATTCTGGAGCAGAGTTAAAAAAAGGTACCATGATCAGAAGCGGAAGCGGCAATGACATTGTAAACGTAAATTCTGGAGCTAACATTCACGGTACCCGACATGAAGGGGCTGTTATACATATGGGTAAGTCTGCTAGTCCTTTAGATAAAGGAGAACAAGGTAATACTTCTACGCTAAACGTGAAAAACGGAGCATTTATGTCTAATGCTAAAATAGAAGTGGTAGCCAAAGAAAATACGATAAATTTTGAAAAAGGAGCTACTACTACTGGTGTTAACATCATAGCGGAAGATGCTGGTACAAAAAGTACGATCAATATTAAGAGTGATCTAAAAAAATCGCTAGAAGGTAGGAGATCTAGTATTAGCACTGGAGATGGAGATGACATCGTAAATGTAAGTGATAAAGCTACACTAACTAATGTTGAAATGACTTTAGGAGGTGGTCTAAACAAAGTAACTATAGACGATGCTACTATGAACGGCGGTAGTATAGAAAATGGTAATGGCGGTAACGAAATAACGTTAACCAACAATGCGGTATTTAGTGAAGCTTATATAAGCACTGGAGATGGTAAAGATATCATAAATATAAATAGTGGTTCAAAAGTTGAGGGACTAGGTTCTGGTATAAGTACTAATGCCGGTGAAGACGAAATAAATATAAATAACTCTACAGTAGAAGGCGTAGATGAACATAATACCGTAGAAATAGACACTGGTGACGATACTGATATGATAACTATCAAAGACTCTAATATAAAATATACTGATATTAAAACCGGAAACGGCGGTGATATCGTTCAAGTATTTGATGGATCGTCTTTAAATTCTGTAAAAATGGAAACTGGAGAAGGCAATGATATAGTTACGTTTGAGCATCATAGTGAGAATTATGATTCAGATCCGACTCAGCCTTATTCAAAACCTATAGCGACTAAAACCGAGATAAATACTGGTAACGGCCGAGATACTGTACTGCTAAGCGGTCTAGGCAATAGCGGCAACTATGCAAATAGAGTATCAGATTTTGATGATGTGAAGATAAATATGGGTGACGGCGATCATAAGCATGTGCAGATACACAAAGCTAAAGTCGAAAAGACTACGATAACTACCGGTAGCAAAGGCGATTTGGTACAAATACAAAGTGACTCTTTAATGGAAGGCGAAAATAATATATATACTGGTGCAGGAGAAGACGACCTAGAAATTAGGGGTTCTAAACTTAATGGCACCGCTAGCGCAAAAACATCTATAAATACCGGTGCCGACAAAGATCACGTGGTAATTAACAATTCTACTTTAACGCATGCGGTAGTTGATACGGATAAAGGCGACGATGATGTTGATATCGAAGAAGGAACAATATTTAACTATAACACTATAAATACTTCAGAAGGCAACGATACTATAACTATTAACCGCAACCCTGACGATGCTCGCACAACCTTTCAAAGTTCTGCTTTAAATACCGGTGATGGCGACGATACGGTAGAAGTTACAAATACTACGTTCTTAAAACTTGCCGATGGTAACCTATCTGCTATAGATACTGGCAATGGCGACGATACAATCACTATAAAAGACGGTACTATATTCCAAGACTTCTCTTATATAGCTGCTGGAAATGGTGTAGATACTATAACTCTAGAAAGTGGAGCCAAATTTAATCAAGCTAATGTATATGCAGATGCTGGCGACGATATAATAAATGTTAATGGAGCAGAATTTAAAGGCGAAAATGCAGGTAATCATAATGCCGGCATACATGGCGGAGCAGGAGATGATAAAATTTTCGTTAACTCTGGAAAATTTGATAACGCTAGTATAGAGGGCGATGCCGGTGATGATACGATCCATATCAAAGCTGGAGCTAGATTTGAAAATTCTTCTATATATGGCGATAGCTTATTGGGCGAAACTGGCAATGATACTATCATAGTAGACAAAGGCGCAACGCTAATTAATACAACTATCGATGGTGGATCTGGCTTTGATACATTAAAAGTTGCTGACAATAGTATAGACTTTAGTCATGTTAAAAATATCGAAAGACTAGATATGACTAATGGAGAAAAGACAACCTTAGCTCTTACAGCTAGTAATGTTCAAGATATAT
>NZ_JAAKYZ010000013.1 GCF_015229955.1 Campylobacter concisus | reverse complement strand
ACCAAGAATATATCTTACAAGAAATAGTAGATGAACTAAATAGAAGAGATGATGATGACGGAATTCAAATGTATGTAAAATATAAGCTTGATACTAGAAATAGATTAGAGCATTTTTTTGGGCAATGTGCGGTAGAGGTGGAAAGTAGCTTCCCAAAACTGACAGAGAGCTTAGATTATAGCGTGGAAGGTCTTATGGGGTCTAATATTGGCTATTTTAAAAATAATTATGATAGAAGTAAGGATATAGGAAGAATAAAAGACAAAAAAGGAAAAATAATTCAAAAAGCCAATCAAGAAGCCATAGCCAATCTAGGATATGCTGATGAAAATAGACCTAAGGACTTGCGACTTGGCAATACCGAAGAAGGTGACGGCTGGAAATATAGAGGTAGAGGGATAATACAAATAACTGGTAGAGAAATATATACTGAATTTAATAAATTCGCACACAAAGTTAAATTAGTAGGAGATGAAGTAAGCTTTGTGGATAATCCAGAACTGGTAGCTGAAAATAAAACCTTTGCTTTTGTGTCGGCTGCATTTTTCTGGGCTAAAAAAAAGAACATTTACGATAGAGCCGATAAAAGCAAGCCGGAATTAGACAATGAAGAAATAGTAAATAGAGTAACAGATTTAGTAAATGGCGGTGCAAATAAAGAAAGCAGAACAAAAAGAATAAACTCTTATAAACGTATAAGAGAAGCAAATATATTTAAGAAATTTAAATAAAGGGCTGAAGTATGAAATTTAAAACTATTTTATTAATAAATTTACTAATAAACTTAAATTTATATGCTTTTGAAGCTTTAATGCCTAGCCAAGCTACCAATAAAGCGATCGATAATTTTGAACAGATCGAAGACGATTTTTTTACCGGTGATGACTATTTTTCAAACGATTACAGTACTAATACATCTCCTAGTTTTAAGTGTTCTGATGCTAAGGGCAAATATAAATTTAAAGAGTACTCTTTAGAAGACTTTGTTTGTCAGTCCAAATTTCTTGCTTTTAGAGATAACTATTTTGCTGATCTTTATAATCTAATTGTAAAAGAAGCTCCAAATTTAAAAGAAAAAGCTCTAAAGATAGCAAGAGAGAGGATAGCTAAAACTCAAAAAGAGTGTATAGATGGGTATTCAAAATATTTTCAAGTACGGGTTAAATATAATTATAGTGTCGGCAATTCTATTCATTGCACTAGATCTTACTATAGAAACTCCACTGCAAAACTAGCTTTACTTCTTTATAAAAATAATAAAGAGCTATTTAAAAGAATTTACGGCGAAGATTATGAGAAATTTAAAGAGGTCTTTGAAGATACTTTAAAGTATGTGCCGATACTTTACTCTTTTAGAGATCTAAAAGACATAAAAAAAACAGATAAAAAGCCATATGCTGAGTTTTTAAGAAAATATGATGACTATACTGGCGATTATGACAATTATCGTATCCATGATCTAATTTATATAGTGTTAGTCCAATACTCCTTAATAGACAAAAATGGTCATTTGATTTTGCCTGAGAATAGAAAAGAGGAGTAGTATGACTACTTCTTGTAAAGAAAAGATATTAAAGCCAATCTAAGACATTATGATGTCTTGATAAATAAAAATATAGATCAAGCGTAGAATGTAAATATATATGAAGATGACAAGCTAAGCAAAAAAATATGGATAAATTTATTAGCTCTTTTAATGAATCAAAGAGTTTAACTAGAGTAGATAAAGGTATGTAGGAAGATGGGGATAAAGGGGGTTGGGGGTTGATTTAAAAACAGACAATAAAATTGCTTGAGGTAAAAAAGTTTCTTTAGAATTTAAGGAAAAAGTTATAGAAATATGTATAAATTTAAAAAATAAATCCTGATTTTTTGATGTCATGTATGACTTTTGAGACAGGTGAGACTTTTTCAGCTAGTATAAAATCCAGTTGCTAGTGCTAGGACTTATACAATTTTTAGAAACAACAGCAGCCGGTCTAGGGACAACTACATCAAAACTAGCAAATATGTCTGAAGTTGAACAACTTGAATATATAGAAAAATATTTTATGCCTTATTCTGGAAAAATTGAAACCATAGAGGACATTTATATGGCAATTATTTATCCAAAAGCCATTGGTAAGTCGAATGATTACGTATTATTTAGTTCTAGTAGTTCTAGCTATATAACAAATAAAGGATTAGACAAAAATATAGATGGAAGCATTACAAAATAGGAAGCTGCGGCAAAAGTTAAGAAAAATTAGAAAAGGGTCTAAAAAAAGCTATAAAGGTTAATTCTATGAAAAAATTCTTATTTTTATCACTACTTTTTATCGTATTTTCTAATGCTCAAAACTTAAGTATAGAAACATATAGCAAGGATAACAAATGTTCCATAAGCATAAATGATGAAGAGATTTATAGCAGAGAGTGCGAGTATGAGCTTGAACCAAATTTAATATTTTATACCAAAATTAATCGCAGCGAAGTGTGGATATTTCAAGACATACAAAACTATGCTGCTTGCAATGGACACGGGCCTTTGAGAATTTTTGAAAAGAAAGATGACGACAAGATAAAATTTCAAGGTGAGATAGATTGGTGCGCGAGTGTGCCATTTTTCGAAGTCACTAATGAAGGCATCTTGATAATAGACAAACCACACAAAAATGCACTAACCAACAACGGTGAGCCAAATTTTAAAAGTAGCGGGAAGCTATCTGACGAAAGCAAATATAAATTTGAGAATGGAAAGATCAAAAAGATATAGTTTTGAATTTATTAAATAGATATAATGCGACTAAAAAAGAGCGGATAGATATGGTAAAAAAGATAGTTGTTTTTTATTATATGATGCTAGCCTTTATGGCGCATAATGCCTACGCAAAAGATATAAATTTAACTGGGTTTTACAAGAATGAGCCTTGTAATATTTCAATAGAAATAACGAAAAATACTAATAAGACAAAGTATTTTTACAAGATAGTTGATAATAATCAGACAAAATCACAAGGCTATATATCAAGCATAAAAAGCAATGGCGAAGGTGGATTTTATATAAAATTTAAAAAGATTGACGGGATGTATGAAAATGATAGCATAGTCATACAAAACTATGGAAATTCTATGAACGAGTATAATCATTTTGAAGATTGCGATAGTAAATATTTAAAATTTGATAAATAGGGCTAGCGTGCGTGATTTTGTAATTACTTTTTTTTAAAGCCGAAGAAATAGGATATTGCTATGAAAATGAAAAAATTTTAATAGCTATTGCTATGTTCGAATGCGAGGGTGACATACATTGTACAAATGGTGGTTATTTTTGGGTAAATAAAAGAAATACCAAAAGTTTAGAAATTTTATCAAAACCAACACCAATAAAAAATAATGTAAATGAGCGCTTGATGGGAATAAATTTAAAAATTCAAACTACATATATGAAATTTATGGCGACATAATATCTGGTGAAAAAATGTATTTGAACATTTTTAAGCAAGAAAAAACTATTTTTAAAAGCGATGATTTACAACAGATAGAACAAGAAGAATTCCTATCCAAATTTAAAGAAATAGATAGTGGGCTACCCGCGAGCTTTGATAAATTTTATAAGAAATTGAAGAATAAATATCAATAATAGTCTATAAAAATATAGATAAGATAATAGCTATCAAATTTATGCAAAAGAAGAGAGCTCTAATAATCAGTCTAATGCAGATAAAGATGATAAGCTTGGTATAAATTTATTAAATAAAGAGAATATGGATAAATTTATTAACTCTTTTAATGAAT
>NZ_JAAKYZ010000012.1 GCF_015229955.1 Campylobacter concisus | reverse complement strand
GTCCTGCGTTGGATTCGAACCAACGGCCCCCTCATTAAAAGTGAGATGCTCTACCGACTGAGCTAGCAAGACATTTGCTTAAAAAAGAATTGAGATTATACAAAAAACATTATTACATGTCAAGAAACAAGAAAAAGTACCTAATACTTTCTATAATAAAGGCTAACTTTAATTTTTAACAACATAAGATTATCTAAAACTATAAAAAGAATGGTGCGGATGAAAGGACTTGAACCTTCACGCCGTGGGGCACCAGATCCTAAGTCTGGCGTGTCTGCCAATTTCACCACATCCGCACAACAATAATAAAGTGGTACGCCCATCAGGATTCGAACCTGAGGCCTACGGCTTAGAAGGCCGTTGCTCTATCCAGCTGAGCTATGAGCGCATAAAGTATTTTAAGTGGCGCGCCCGATAGGAGTCGAACCCATAACCTACAGATCCGAAGTCTGTCGCTCTATCCAATTGAGCTACGAGCGCCCAAAATGGGGTGAGTGATGGGAATCGAACCCACGACCCTCAGGACCACAATCTGATGCTCTAACCGACTGAGCTACACTCACCATTTAACATGGTCGGGGTGAAAGGATTCGAACCTTCGGCCCTCTGGTCCCAAACCAGATGCGCTAACCAGACTGCGCTACACCCCGCCTGAGTCGTGTTTGTAAGTTTATGCCACTACCTCATTAAAAAGTCGTATTTTAACTTGTTTTTTTTATAAAGTCAATTAAAAAACACTTAAATTAATAGAAATTATATATAAAAGATAATTCAATCAAAAATATTAATTAATACTTCGCCAAATACTTAATTTTTTACACACGCAAGCTTTTTATACTTCTCTATTTTACTACCTAGCTATAAAGTATGTCCTTTATTTCACGGATTTTTAAGTAGCTTGACACGAATATTTTACACTGATATTACAACAAAACAAACATCGATCTACTATCTATTATGCATTTTATGCTTATCAAAATTTTACCTTCAAATTTCAACAGATTTATCTTTTCGGGCTAAAATTTTTTGATTAACATTTTATCCATCATATCATTAGCTTTTTCATCGTCGTAAAAATATTATTTAGCTATTGCTTTCTTTTTAGCATAGATATTTATACTTTCCACTGCCAATGAAAATGCCATCGCAAAATAGATATACCCCTTTGGAATATGAAATCCTAATCCTTCAGCAACTAGTGTCATGCCCACAAGCACCAAAAATGCAAGTGCTAAAATTTTTATAGTCGGGTTATTATCTACAAAATTAGAAATACCTTTTGACGCTATCATCATTACACCAACTGCTAAAATAACAGCTATGATCATTATCTCTATATGCTCAGCCATTCCAACAGCCGTGATAACACTGTCAAGAGAAAAAACAATATCCAAAACAGCTATCTCGCTTACAATAACCAAGAAATTTGCATGTGATTTTTTGCTATTTTTATGCTCTTCGCCTTCACCAGAAACACTAGAATGTATTTCAAGGGTTGATTTTACAAGTAAAAATAGACCGCCTAATATAAGCACCAAATCTCGGCCGCTTATGCTAAATTCTGCGATAGTAAAGAGTGGCTTCGTTAGCTTCATGATCCAAAACAATGAAAGTAAAAGTAAAATTCTAGTCACCATAGCTAGCCCTAAGCCAACAATCCTACCACTGCCGCGCTGCTCTTGAGGTAGTTTACCTACCAAAATAGCGATAAATATAATGTTATCTATGCCTAAAACTATCTCTAAACCAGTTAACGTAAGTAGTGATATCCACGCTTCTGGCGAACTAAACCATTCAAACATTTGCTTCCTTTGTTAAAATTTTTATTATGCTATCAGGCAAAATTTCATGCTCTATCGCATGGATTTTGCTCTCCCAATCCTCTAAGCTCATACTATCTTCTCTTTCAAACGCTCTTTGTGCGATGAGTTTACCTCCGTCAAGCTCCTCGCTCACGTAGTGCACACTAACTCCGCCGAGCATCATCTCGCTCTCAAAGCTCTCTTTTATCGCATGAGCGCCCTTAAAAAGTGGCAATATGGAAGGGTGTAAATTTATGGCTTTTATCTGTGATGTAAAAACAGGAGTTAATATCCTCATAAATCCAGCAAGCACTGTTAGTTCAGCGCCGCTTTTTAAAATTTGCTCCACAACTGTAGCGTCAAATTCCTCACGATTTTTAAATTTAGCACTCTCTATTATCGTCGTCTCAAGCCCAAATTTCTTAGCTCGCTCGATGCCGTATGCAGCAGGTTTATTGCAAATACAAAGGCAAACTTCGATTTTTATGCCATTAAAAATTTGATTATGAACTTTTTTAAGTATCGCTTCTAAATTTGAGCCACTACCACTAAAAAGTACGGCTATTTTTTTCGTAAGCATTTTACTCCTTTTATAATGTCTGTTGGCTCGAGCGCGTAGCTGTTTTTGCCAAAATTTCTAAGGCTAAGCGCATGAGCTAGTGTAGCCGAGATGGCAGCATCCAGTGGCTCGTGGCCTTGAGCTAAAAGTGCTAGCACAAGTCCGCTTAGTACGTCGCCACTGCCGCCTTTTGCAAGCGTATTTTTACCATAAGGCATGATATAGATTTTTCCATCTTTAGCAATTATTGTATTTGCGCCTTTTAACACGAGCACGGCCTTAAATTTCTCGCTCCAAGACTTAGCATAAGCAAATCTATTTTCTTGTAATGTTTTTACGTCGATATCTGCTATATTACAAAGCCTTAAAAGTGAGCAAAACTCCTTTGGATGAGGTGTCAAGACGCAGTTCTCATCTAGCAGGTCACGCACTTTTGGGCTATAAAAGATATCAGCGTCAAGCACTAGCTTTTTACCCTTTAAAATTTGTGCATCAAGCTCTTCTACGCCCTTTTTGCCAAGCCCCATACCAACGGCTCCAGCGTTCATTTTCTCACTTATCTTGCTAGCTTGCATGATCTGCGTTGGCAAATTTAGACTCTCATTGCTTATCACACTAACTAGCCCAGACCCAAAGGCAAATGCCGCCTTTGCGCAAAGTTTGCTAGCTCCTATATGCTCGCCAGATATGATAAATGCGTGGCCAAAGTCGCCCTTATTTACGCACTGATTTTTTCTATTTGGAAGCACAAGGTCGCGTTTTTCAAGCAAGTGATAGCCACTCTCACACTCGTAGTTTTGCACGCTTATGCCAAGATCAGCGACCTTTATCTTGCCAACAAAGTCTTTTGCAGCGTCGCTATAAAGCCCAAGCTTTCTAGCTCCCATCGTGATAGTGGTGTCTGCTTTTACGCAAGCACCTAGCACCTTGCCATCGTTACTTAGTCCACTTGGCATATCGCAAGCGATGGTGTAGGCAGAACTTTTGTTTATCTTTGAGATAAGCTCTATGTGATTTTCGTCTAAATTTCTATTTAAACCAGAGCCAAAAAGTCCATCTATGACACAGTTTGCCTCTTTTAAACTAATATCTATATCGTGGCTTTCGTGCACATTAGCTAGTTTTGCACGTTCAAGCTGTTTGCTCGCAAGTGGCTTTAAATTTTGGCTAATCAGGATAAATTCGCACTCAAACTCGCCCTCTAGCATCCTTAAAGTGCAAAGCACGTCAGCACCGTTATTTCCACCACCGCAAATGCCAAGTACCCTCATACCTTTTTTAAATTTCTTACGTACGAAATTTGTTATGCCGGCGGCGGCGTTTTCCATTAAAATTTCTTCACTGAGGTTAAATTTCTCTCTTGCCCTCTCGTCTAAAATTCTCGTATCTAAATATAAATTTTTCATCTTTATGCCCTAAAACTAAGCGCCTCTAAGATGTGGGGCTTTAAAATTTGCTCACTCTCATCAAGGTCAGCGATGCTTCTAGCCACTCTAAGTGTCCTTTTTATGCCTCTTTGAGAAAGATTGTACCTCGAGGCCGCCTTTTGTAAAATTTCTCTTGCTTCATTATCTAATAGACAAAATTTTTCTACTTGTGCGTCATTTAGCTTGCCATTTAGTTCATCTTGATCGCGCCTTTTTTGAAATATAAAGGCTTTTAAGACCATCTCACTCATCTGCTGTGAGCTCAAACTCGCCTTGTCACCTGGCGCGCTCTCGTCCATGGCAACTTTTAAATCAATGCGGTCGAGCACTGGAGCTGAAATTCTTGATTTATAGTTTTTTATCTCATTTTCACTGCATTTGCAATTTAGATTGCGAGAGAATAAATTTCCACAAGGGCATGGATTTTGAGCGGCTACGAAGATAAATTTAGTCTCATAAGTCACTTTTGAATTCACTCTTGCGATGTGGATTTGATTGTCCTCTAGTGGCTCTCTTAGGCTCTCTATCACTTGTTTAGAAAAGTGTGGAAATTCGTCAAAAAATAGTACTCCGCCATTTGCAAGTGCGATTTCACCGATCTTTGCGACATTTGAGCCACTGTAAGATTCAATAAAAGTTGCGAATGAATAAAAGCGATTGAGAAATGCATTATGTAAAATCATTGCCCTATTTTCAGTTAAATTGATACTATTTTACTATTTTTTAAAATTAAAAACAAGCTACTA
>NZ_JAAKYZ010000011.1 GCF_015229955.1 Campylobacter concisus | reverse complement strand
ATGGCTTTATTTTGACTAGCCAAATCCTGAACTATTGACGAGAAAATGTAAAATTTCTTACTATTTAAAAGCCTTACAAACGCCGATACAATGGGGCTAAACCTAACTTCATCAATACTTATTTAAAACTTAAAGTTTAAAAACCATAGCTTTATCCTGACTAGCCAAATCCTGAACTAATGACGAGAAAATGTAAAATTTCTTACTATTTAAAAGCCTTACAAACGCCGATACAATGGGGCTAAACCTAACTTCATCAATACTTATTTAAAGCTTAAAGTCTAAAAGCAGATGGCTGTTTTTTATCGTATCTTAGATGATCTTTCGTAGTCTTTTTCAATTTTTGCATTTATCAAGTTAAATCGCTTATAGCTTTCTCTCATTCCCTGCAATGTCTTGATCTTTGGTTCTATTTCTCTAAATTTTTCAATATTAAGGGCGTATAGGTCTTTTATTCTACTTTTCTTAGCATCTGGCTCGAGAAAGTCGTATTTCTTTGACAAATACTCAACTTGCCGAGAAAACTCCTTTAAAGGCTTTGTTATGCTGTCGAGATTAATTTTATTACTACTTATACCTAATGCTGTGCCTGCTACCAAATCATCATTAAAGTCCTTTAGAATTGGTTTGGCCGATCTCGCATTTGGCACTATTTCTAGTATCGCTTTTGTAAATTCTTTGCCACGTTCGTCATTATCAAATCCTAGTATAACTCCTGCATTTGGTGCCAGCTTTGTCAATGCTTTTATGACTTCCTTTTGCGTTGCCGATATTTGACCATTTGTTGAGCATAGGAGTGTTTCTTTTAAATTTACGTCTTTTATTTCACAATATGATAATGTATCTATCATGCTCTCACAGATTACAATATTTTTAAAATCCTTTGGATTCTTGTGTGCTTCGTCTGCCTTGAGTATTTCAAGCCCCTTTATTCCATTGCAGAGCTGTTTTATTGGCTTAGCGTATGCCTTTCCTTGCTGATCCTGCGTTAAAGGCTTCGATAAGTAGCTTATATATCCTGTCTGCTTTAGAAATTCTCTTTTGCCACTGCTTAGTTCTAATACACTTAATGTATATGTTGGCACTATTACATTCTTAAATTTTTCATCCTGCTTGAGGCTACTAAATTTTATCAGGATATCGCTTTTAATTTTTCTTTTGCTAGTCAAAAACGAGTTTTCATCTATCTTATTTAATTTTTTAAATTTTTCTACTATAATACTATCATTTTCTTTTTGTTTTATTATTTCTTTAGTATTGTTTTTTAATGTTTTTACATCGTTTATTATATTTTCATCTATTAAATCTTTTATTGATACGCCACGATTTTTGGCGAAATTATATATATTTCCCCTATCATTATCATCGCTTGGGTTAAAGTATAAATAGTGTCCGTTGCTTTTTCTCGTTATGATGATTGTATCGGAGTTGTTATTTGTGAGTGTTTTGTAATTTTGGCTACTTTTCTCTCGTTTTTCAAAGTAGCCATTATTTTTTAAAATTTCATCTAGTGGTAGTTCGACTAAATTTTCTTTGTTCATTGTTTAGGACATAATTTTAAAAAGTTCGCACGCTTTTTTGCTTGTTTGTGTGGTTTTTTGTCTGTTATCGAAAAATATTTTTTAAGTGCTGGAGCGCATTCACTTGGTCTTGTTGGACTTGATAAGCACAATAATGCTTCGCATGCCAGCTTTGCATCTCCTGTTATTTCCTGTGCTACTGCACTACCTGCAAACATTGTTATGGCAACAATACTTAAAACTATTTTTTTCATTTTCTACTCCTTATTTAAAAAATACAAATTTTGGAAGCCCTAGCTCATCTTTTGGCATTTGCTTTGTTTCTGGGTCAAATATTGCATCATTTCGCTTATATTCAACAACTTTTTGGTTAAAGCTATCTGGTGTTAAATCTCTAGCACTATTGTCTTTCATGGCTTGTCTGCTCGATGCCATTGCGCTGGTGTAATTGATATTTAGCTCATATTGCTGTTGCATATTTTCTAAAATTTTAAGCAGTATAGTATTTGTCAATGCTTGAGCCTGTTTTTGATTATTAGCCTTATTTAGTTGTTTAGATAGCTGCTTTAAATCATCTCTCATTCTATCTCTTGTATACTCTTTCGTTTTATCGCCATTATGAAATGTGTCTTCAAATGCTAATAAATTGTTTGTTTTCTCTATATTATCTCTCTCTTGTAAAAATCTTTCCGCATTTTTAATATTACTGATCTGCGCCTGATAGTTTGCTCGTTCTATTGGGTCAACTGCCTTATTCATTTTTTGAGTTAATTCTTCTATGCTCTTGCTTATATTTGCTCCATCACGTAGTGCAAATGTACATCTATTTAGCTTATTTGCTAGTTTATTGCCTGATGCTTTTACTGAGTGACTAAAAAATTGGCTATTTTGCTCTAAGAATGAGCAGGCTGTCTTAACTCTTGCTATATCCCCCATTATGTCTTTTGGCAAATTTTTTACATCTTCGTATATGCTTTGCATTTGCGATATTAAACTTTGTGCATCGCCTAATATCTCATAAACGCTGTTCATATCTACACCAAGCTCTTGCATTTGTTTCTCGAAATTTAGTGTATCTTTAACCATTTGCTCGTATTGTTTGATCTGTTCTGCGTAGTCTTTCAGTGTTTGGGTGTATTCCATAACTTGTTGGGCTATCGCGGCTACGTCAATAGTTGGTATACCGCTAGCATTGATACTACTTAAAAATAGTGAAGATGCTACGGCAACTGATATAATCATTCTTTTCATTATTTTTTCCCTTTTTTACTCATTTTTTATAAGCTCCTGCTTTGTTCTTGGTCTTTCTCTTTTGTCTTGTTTAGTATTTTTTCTTTGCTCTGCGCTAAACTATCATTAACTTTTTTATAAAATTTAGGATAACTATTTTTAAAATTTGGCGTTTCTTTCTCTATTTCATTCAACATTTTATTTAATTTTTCGTATCCTTTTACATCAAGCCCTTTTTTAATTTCTTTTTCATACGTTGTTTTTAGTTTTGCGTAGTTTGCATGTTCGTTCTCTAATTCTTTTAAACCGCCCTTGACTTCTTTGCGTTGTTTATAAACTTCTTTAACCAGATCCCCAACTGCATCTTTAAATTTGGGACTATCAAAGGCTAGTTCTAGCTTTTCTTGTCGCTGGCGTTCTTTTGTTTCGCTTTCTTCTTTGCCCTGTCGCATCATCATTTCTAAGCTTCTATCCATCTCCTGCAGAGCAGTCATTATGTCTTTTATATCGCCACTATTCATCAGATTGTCAATTGATTTTTGAAAATTGGCTTCAAGCCTAGATTGTTCATCTCTTAATTTTTCAAGCTCTTTTTCGTGCTGGTTTTCTAGCTCATCAGCTTTTCTGCTCCAGTCTTCTTGTTCTGCTTCTCTTTCTTGTGAGTGTGTTGTAATTGTGACATCCTGCTTGGCTTCATTTTTATTCTCTAGCTCAGCTTCTTTTGCCTTGATCTGCTCATCTATCTTTTCTTTTTCTTTTAAAATTTCAAGGCTACTTTTTAGGGTGTCATTGCCGTCTATTTCATTCAGCTTATCGCTTACAAAGTCTCTCTTTTCTTTTGGACTTTTAAATTCATTAAACTCAGCTTCTTTTGCCTTGATCTGCTCATCTATCTTTTCTTTTTCTTCTAGGGTATTAACGGCTTCATTTAAATTCTTATTTAATTTTAATTCTGCTGTTTCAAAAATAAATTTACGATTTATATCTTGGATTGTGTATTCTTTTTCATTGTCGAAGTTCTCTTTCAAATCCATATCCATTTCTCTTATTGTGAGTGTTTTAATTTTGTTGAGATCTTCTGCGCTTATGTCTGTCTTATAGATATTGTTAATAATTTCTCTTACTTCATTATCGTCGTTGCTACCATAAGCTGTATAAAATTCTCTTGCACATGCTACTGCACCTGTTTCGTTGCTTTTAAAAATTCCTGTGTTCTCGATAGCTTCTTTGCATGCTAGCACCTGCTCTTTTACACTGCTTTGTTTTAATTCTTCGGATGGCATCACCATTTCTTGCTCTTTTAGATAACTCCATTCAGCCAATTGATCTTGAGTTAGCTCTTCTGCCATTTTCTTTCCTTAAACGATAGATTATTTAATTAATTTTACCCTTTATTAAATTCAACTAACTTTTAAAAAACGACATACAAAACAACTATTTTTAAGCTGAATTTAATAAAAGCCACAATAAATCTTTAAATGCTCTACAATCAAAAATAAGTGTTTAATGCTACCTTTCTTTAAATTATTTTTTAAAAGCCAACACACCCCTTTAAAATCAATTTAAACGCTAATTCCTTTCTTAAATTTTTTCAACCCATAAAACAATAAAAAATTTAAAAACTCAAAACAATATAAAACAACTTTAAAAAAATTTTAAGCTTCTACTTATTCTATTAAAATTTAAATTTTCTTACTAACAACATCTCTAATAAAAAATTTCTTTCCCTTTTTAAATTTATGTATTTATATATTAATGTTTAGAGATGGCGAGATTTTGTATTAACTTAAACTTTATAGTTAATTTTTTATAAGGCTAATTGGTGCTGATATAAACGTTTATATTATTATTTTTATATAGAATTATCTTAAAAAATATTTTTAAATAAAAGCGAGATTTTGTAAAATAAAGCCATTAAAGCAAGGTATATTAAGCATTTATTAATATTTATTTCCCTTTATATGGTTATTTAAGCTTTAAAAGATATAAATACTCTTTTTTAAAAATCTTAAATAATAAAATTAATTTAAAGTGAATTTTTGTGTTATGTTTAAATTTTTGCTAAAATCACCCGCATGAAAAATTTAGAAAAAAATAGAAATATATATATTAAGCATAATCGTTTTTATATTGACTATCAAAAGGATGGCGTAAGAATTCGCCGTGCCACTGGACTGAAAAAATCCCCTTTAGCATTTGATTTTATTCGAAAAAACTATAATTTATTTCTTGGCTCTGAAGAGGATATTGAACTTGCTAAGAGCAAATATTACGAGCTCGAGGATATGCAAACTGATCGCATAATCAGAAAAGGGGAGCAAAAGCTGGAGCCTATTAAAAATACTAGTGAGTTTAGCTTTGAGGGGATTATTTATAGATTGCTTAATGAAAAATCCTTTTTAAAGGATAAAACAATCAGGTTTTATAATGTTGCTAGTCAGGCTGTTATAGACTTTTTGCATTCAAAAAATATCTTTTATCTGTCCGATTTTAAAAGACAGGATAGTATTGATTTTGTAAAATTTTGTAAAAACAAGGGTTTAAAAGATAGCTCAATTAATGGGTATTGCTCTTTTTTTAAAATGATTTTTCGTTATGCTATTGCCAATGATATAATCTCAAAAAATCCATTTTATATACCTAGGTTCAAACAAGAATTACATAATGCCGACAATGGTGATTTTACCCCTTTTAATTTAAGTGAGATTTTGCAACTTATAAAACATGCCGAGGGCGAGCTACGCTTATTTTTAATAGTTGCGTTCTTTACTGGGGCTAGGACTGGCGAGATTTTGGCTTTGACTTTTAATGACTTGGATTTTCAAAATAAGGAGATACGTATTAATAAAACTCTATCAGAGCTAGGTGTTTTGGATTCTCCTAAAACTAAGTCTAGCAATCGTACAATCGATATGCTTGATATTGTTTATAATGAACTGATAAAACTCGATTATGCCGATATTAATCAAAATATTTTTTCTCTTTCGCGAGCAGTTATCAGATTAAAATTTAATGATTTACAGAGATCCCTTGGCTTTAAAATACATAAGCTTTATGATACTAGACACTCATTCGCTTCTGTAATGTTAAGTCGTGGCGAGGAGCCGATGTGGGTTGGTTGTAAAATGATGGGTCATAAAAATTTAAATGAGACCTATCGCTCTTATGCTAAATATCTACCAAAAGATACTAGACAAAGAGCAACTTTTTTAAAGAATATAACAATTTAAAATTTTTAAAAAAATAGACACTTTTTGATAAAAATATGCTATAATATACTAATTTAATTTAAAAAAGTAGATGACTTTTCACCCCTTTTTTATTTATTTAAATGCCTATTTTACGGCATTTCAGCTTATAAATTTTAAAATTTCACGCAAGTCTTTAACATCAACACAATGTGTCGCTTCTTTTTTTAAGATATCTTTTGCACAAAATGCAATGCTAAGGTCGCACTTTCTAAACATCGATATGTCATTGGCCCCGTCCCCAACACACATTATCTCGTCCTTGCCTAAATTTAATAGTCCACACAAGCGGTCAATCATATCTCCCTTTGAACTACTAAACATCATCTCTCCGCCAACTTTACCACTTAAAATTCCATCTTTATGATGCAAGATATTTGCAAAATTTGCATCAAAATTAAGCTTTTTTTGCATTACATCGGTTGCATTGTGGAATCCACCGCTAAAAACCACAACTTTGATACCTTTTTGCTTTAAAGCTTCTATTAGCTCACCAGCTCCTGGCATTATGGGTAAATTTTTGCAAATTTCATTTACTTTTAAAAGTGGCAATCCTTTTAAAAATTTTACTCTTTTTGTAAGACTTTCAAAAAAATCAAGCTCACCGTTCATTGAGCGCTTAGTTATATTAGCTACTTCTTCACTAGCATTATTAGCGGCGGCGAGAATATCTATCGTCTCGCCGTCCATTATTGTAGAGTCAAAGTCAAAAACACAAAGTTTTATCAAGCTATGCCCTAAAAATCACGTTTTAAAAGGCTTTCGACCTTCAAGATCGTAAGAATATTTTGGTCACGCTTTCCGATACCATAAATCATGCCTTTGTCTTTTACTAAAGTCTCTGGTGGCGGATCGATCCTGTTACGGTCTATTCTGATAGCCTCCGTCAAGCGGTCTATCACAAAGCCAGCGATATTATCCGCATCTTTCATAACGATATATCTTGTGCTTGGGCTTTGTTTTGTGACATTTAGTGAAAAACGCTTACGCAAATCAATAAGCGGAATAACATTTCCACGTAGGTTAAATACGCCAAGAACGTAATCAGGTACACTAGGAACACGTGTATATTCAATAGGTTTGATTATCTCTTGGATATTTAAAATAGGTATTGCGTACTCTTCCTCACCGACAACAAATCCTACTAGCTGAACTATATCCTCATTATTTTTTAACTCAGGACCATTCATTTGCTGTTTTTGTTTGCTTAAAACTTGATTTAGTTTATTGTTCATCCCTTACCCCTAAGCTAATTTTATATTCTTTCTAACGACATTTTCTAAGTACTCGGCTGAATATGGTTTTGTAATATACTCAGTCATTCCAACTTCTACGCCACGCAATCTATCTGTTTTTGACGTCCTTGATGTAACAGCAATAAGTGGTAAATTTCTATACTTAGAGTATTTTCTAATTTCGCCAGCCAGTGTATATCCATCCATTCTTGGCATCTCAATATCTATCAAGATCGCATCAAAGGAGTGTTCTCCAGATTTTACGATATTTAATGCCTCAACACCGTTTGTGGCTTCTATTATCGTTACCCCAGTTGGTTCAAGCGCTTTTTGCATGATAGTTCTATCCATTTTTGAGTCATCAACTATCAAGACTTTATAATCGCTTGGTTTTTCCTTTGCTTTTGTGCTATCTTCTATTTCGGCTCTAATATCTACCTTGATATCTTTTGCCATCTCCATCATAGCACCAACATCGATAATCAATGTCACACGACCATCACCTCTAATAGTCGCTCCAGCAATACCTGGGATATTTTGTAAATAATCACCCATTGATTTAATAACAATCTCTTCTTGTCCAACCAAAGTATCGACGATAATACCTAGTTTTGCTTCAGCAACACCGATTATTACGACATAGGTTTGCTCTCCACCATCAAATGCTTTTTCTACACCAAATACATCAGAGAGTCTAACAAGAGATAAGACTTCATCTCTTAGCCTTAGTACATTTTTGCCATCGATAGTATAGATATCATCAATCGGCACGCGAACAGTTTCAAGAACGCTAGCAAGTGGAATAGCGTAAAATTCTTCTTGTGTTCCAACAAGTAGTGACTGAATAATCGCAAGTGTGAGTGGAATTTTAAGCTTCATAACTGTGCCTTTTCCAACTTCACTTTCAATATCAATGATACCATTTAGTTTTTCGATATTTGTCTTGACAACGTCCATACCAACACCGCGGCCAGATACGTTTGTAACTTTTGCCGCAGTTGAAAATCCTGGTCTAAAGATAAGTCCAAATGCCTCTTTTTCACTCATCGCATCAGCTTCGCGTTCAGTGATGATGCCTTTTTCTATCGATTTAGATTTAAGCATGTCAGCATCTAAGCCTTTACCATCATCAACTATCTCAACAACGATGTGATTGCCTTCATTGTAAGCTTTTAGTTGAACAAGGCCTTTTTCAGGCTTGCCTGCTGCCTTTCTTGTCTCAGGATCCTCGATGCCGTGATCGCATGAATTTCTGATGATGTGAACTAGTGGATCGCCGATCTCTTCTACGATTGACTTATCAAGCTCAGTCTCTTCACCTGAAATTTCAAGATCGATTTGCTTACCAAGATCGCGGCTAAGATCGCGTATCATACGTGGGAATTTATTAAAGACTTTTGCTATTGGAAGCATTCTTGTTTTCATAACAGCAAGCTGAATATCAGTCGTAACTAGACTTAGGCTTGAGACTACTTGATTTAACTCTTCAAGAAATTTCTCACCCTCATATCTCTCTTCCACGTCATCATAAATTTTTAACAAGCGGTTTTTACCAAGAACAAGCTCACCAATTAGATTCATTAAGTGATCAAGTCTTTTTACTTCAACGCGTATAGTTTGTTCCTGCGCTACTGCACCGCTGCTTGCTGCTGGGACCTTTTTATCTCCGTCTTTTTCTTTACTCTCTGCTTTTGCAGCTGGAGCTGAAGTGTTACTTGCAGCTGGAGCTATCTCGCTAGGAGATTTTGGAGCTATACCTTTTGAAGCACGCCTTGCTTGGTCTTCTGCTTTTCTAACCTTTAAGAGTCTTTCTATCTCTGCTTCGACTTCTGAATCACTTAATTTTGAAAGCTCAGCATCACTTATCTCTGGTGCTTCTTCGGCAGGCGCGGCTGGCTCTGGCTCTTGTGCCGGTTCTGGTACTGGCTCAGCTACTGGCGTGGCAGAAGCTTCAGGAGCTGCTACTGGAGCTTCGCCTTCAGAAATTTGAGTAAGTCTTGCGCAAATATTTTTAATATCAATGCCAGCAGCTGTATCGTTTCCATGATCTCTAATGCTGCTTAACAAACCTTTCATCATATCAACTGACTCAAGAACTACGTCCATAATGTCTGGAGTGATCTTTAGCTCGCCTTTTCTAGCTTTATTTAAAACATCCTCCATATGGTGAGTAAGCTCTGTTAAAACATCAAAATTTAAAAAGCTTGAGCTACCTTTTACTGTGTGAGCAACACGGAAAATTCTATTTAATAATTCCAAATCTTCAGGGTTTGACTCAAGTTCAACAAGGTCGTGATCTATCTGCTCAATAAGTTCGAAAGCCTCTATTAAAAAGTCTTCCATTATTTCTTTCATATCATCCATGTTTCACCTCATTTTGCAGATTTAGAATGTGCTTCAATAACTTTTAGCACTTCTTGATAAAATATGCTTGCATCAAATTTTGTAAGATACGCCGCACCACCAGCTTCTTTGCTCTTGATTTCACTAAAATCATTACTCAATGAGGAGTTAAATACTATTGGCACTTCTTTAAATCTTTCATCATTTTTAAGAGTTGAAGCAAAGCGGTATCCATCCATCTGTGGCATTTCAATATCACTTAAGATAACTCTAAGCTCTCTTGATAGGTTATCTCCATATCTTTGATAAAGCTCTTCCATTCTCTCCAAGCCCTCAACGCCGTTTTTAGCCTCAACTACGCTAAGTCCCATCTTCTCAAGTGCGTCTTTTACTAGTTTTCTAGCAGTTGAGCTATCATCTAAAACCAAAGCAGCACCTTTTAATTTTTGATCGTCTGTTACATCAAATTCGATCTTTGGTGAGTAAATTCCAAGCTCTTCAACAATACTTTCAAGATCAAGAATAAGTAAAACTTCATCATTTTCTATTCTTGTCACGCCTGTTATTTTGCCTTTGTCTAAAGCGCCAGAACCTGAAGCAAAATTTGCTGGCTCGATATCTTTCCAGCTTATACGTCTGATCCTTTTTGCCTCATGGACGATAAAGCCGATCAAAATACCGCTAAACTCAGCAATAATAACACGTGGCTTTATAACTACGCCTTCAGTTGGCTCGATAATATTCATCCATCTTGCCAAATTTATGACAGGGATCACCACGCCCCTTAAATCAAAAATTCCCTCGATATACTCAGGAACGCCTGGAAGCTCTGTAAGATTTGGCATCTTAATGATCTCCCGCACCTTTGCGACATTGACTCCGTATATTCCTTCATATACTTTGTTTTCGGTCTTTTTAAAGATACGAAAATCAACAAGTTCCATCTCGTTTGAGTCCGTTTTTAGTACGTTATCTCCAAACATCAATGTCCTTTCAAACTCATTTTGAGCAAATTTAACTTTTGCTGGGCGTATTCTACAACAAAATAACTTTGCTCACATGCAAAACAAGGTAAATTTATATAAAACTTATCATAAATATTAAATTGCTCGCCTTGATGATAGTGTCCCTCTATCACAATGCCGGCCTCATATCCTTGCAAATGCTTGCTCATTAGCTCCTTAAAATTAGGAATTTTGTAGTCTAAATTTTTCTTGGTAAGCCTAGCTAGTATCGCTTTTGATATTTTAAAATTTAAAAATTTATCCAAAGCATTCATAAATTTTAAAAACCATCTAAGGCGCAAAAATCTAAGTGCATATTTATCTACAAAAGGTAAGAATATATCGCCATGCGCGATCTGGACTCGCTCTTCATTGATCGTCTTAAAATTTGCTGGCTGATCGTAAATATCATAAACCCTAACGCTTTTATAGCGCAGCATCTCGTGCCCATCCCAAATTTCTCTTGTTTTATTAAATAAATTTGAAAGTCTAAAATCGTGGTTGCCCTCGAAGTAAAAAATTTCTACCTTTTGTGAAATTTTATTGATAAGGCTTAAGTGCTCGGCGTAAAATTCTCTTGTATATTCGCCTTCACCAGTTAAAAAATCAAACATATCACCTAACAAAAAAATTTGTGGCGGCTCTTTGATCTCCCCGCTATCAATGGCTCTTAAAAATTTTAAAAAGCCATTTCGGTTTACGTTTTCATGCGCATCAGCTATAAAGATCGCGCCTTCTTTTATAACGGGGGCATATAGATATTCGCTCAAATTTTGCCTTAATTAAAAATTAGCAGAGCCAAAAAGCAGTTTCTAGCTCTTTGCATCATCTTTTTAGTCAAATTTTATAGGCTTATAGCAAATTTTTACAATCTCAACGTCGCTTCTACCTTTTGGTAAATTTAGTACCACTTCATCGCCCTCGGCCTTGCCCAAAAGCTGCTTTGCAAGAGGTGAGTTTATCGAGATATATCCTTTGTCGATGTCGCTTTCACTAATGCCAACTATCGTATATGTATGCTCTATTTCGGTTTCCTCGTCCATTATCGTAACGCTTGAGCCAAACCTAACTCTATCGTGCTCGTAGCTACTTGGATCGATCACTTCAGCATTTGCCAGAAGCGCGCTTAGCTCTGCGATCCTAGCGTCTATAAAGGCTTGTTTCTCTTTTGCTGCGTGATACTCAGCATTTTCTTTTAGGTCACCGTGACTTCTTGCGATATCTATCTCAGTTACGATTTGAGGGCGTTGCACCAGCCTTAGATCTTTTAGCTCAGCTTCTATCTTCTCATATCCGTGCATTGTCATTGGTTCACTCATTTTTTACTCCATATTTTTTAAAATTTTTACTACATTTTTACTGCTGCCATGCGACAAATACTCTCTCAATTCGTCACAGCCTTTTAAAAATTTCTGCCCATCGCAGCTCTCATAAGCTCTTAGCAAATTTTCAGCCGTTGCAAACTCTTGGATAAACTCCTCATGAAGCGGCTCTTTGCCCATGAAATCAAACATTATATTTGCAAGTCCAGCGTGCTTGATCTTTACAAATTTTCTAGCTATAAAAATATCTATTGCTTTTGCCTTATATGCTAGCACAAATGGCGTACCAATGAGCGCTGCTTCAAGAGTAGCCGTACCTGAGCAAACAAAGGCAAAGTCGCTCTCATACAAGGCTTCAGGCGTGTTTGAGACGATCTCAAAATCGCTCACATCGCCATAAATTTCACCAACTTTATCAAGCAAAAATGGTGGCACGACAAGTAGCCTTTTTGCCTCAATATTCTTAGCAAGCTCTCTATAAACTGGCATCAGCCTAGAAATCTCTGACCTTCTTGATCCTGGCAAAAATGCCACTTTGCCGCTGCTACTTAGGCTGGTTTTTTTAAGCTTTATCTCATCCATCAAAGGATGGCCCACGTAGGTCGAGCGGCTATAAAATTTAGAGTCAAAAGGCAAGATCGAAGCTAGGTTGTCACAGTATCTCTCCACAATACTCACTCTTTTTGGCTTCCACGCCCAAACTTGAGGTAAAATGTAATATGTCACGGCTGCTTTTGCGCCAGCCTCTTTTATCGCCTTTGCAAGCGGCAGATTAAAAGCTGGGCTGTCTATTAGTAGCACGGCATCAGCCTCTTTTGCCATCTGGCTCATCACTTTCATCGCCTTTTTTGCTTTGAAAATGAGCGGCAAAACCTCGACAAAGCCCATCGCTGAAAACTCGCTGCTTTTCATATATGGCGTGCCAAGCTCTTCGCTAAAAATTCCCATTAGCTCAAATTTGCCCTCGTAATTTTTCAAAATTTCTTTTAAATGCAAATTTGCCGATGGCTCAAGAGCGGAGACTAAAATTTTCATTTACACACTTTCATCAGGTCTTTTTTTGGGGGGCATTATACGCAAAAATTCTTTAAAATTTTAAGAAAGCTGTGATAAAATCCAACCCTCTAAAGGATAAAATTTGAAAGAAATTTTGATAACAAATGACGATGGATTTGAGGCGACTGGCCTGCTTGCCTTAAAAGAAGCTTTAAGCGAGCTAGATGGCGTAAATGTCACGATCGTAGCTCCAAGCTCTGAAAAATCAGCCTGCGCTCACTCTTTGACGCTCACAAGACCGCTTAGGTTTATAAAACTTGATGATGGCTTTTTTAAACTTGACGACGCAACGCCTAGCGACTGCGTCTATCTCGCACTTCACGCACTTTATAATAAAAAGCCAGATCTAGTGATAAGCGGCATAAATCACGGGGCAAATTTAGGCGAAGATATCACCTACTCTGGCACGTGTGGAGCGGCGATGGAGGGCGTTTTACAGGGCATTAGAAGCATCGCTTTTTCGCAGTTTTATGAAAACAACTCACTAAATGAACTTGGCTTTGAACTAGCAAAAGAGGTGGTGAAATTTATCGTACCGAAGGTGCTAAATGATGAAATTTCGCTAAATCAAAGAGAATTTCTAAATATAAATATCCCAGCCACAACTAGCAAAAATTTCAAAGGTTATGCCGTCGTGCCAGCTGGCAGACGCACCTACGCTACGCATGCCACGCTTAATCGCAACCCAAGAGGCATTGAGTACTACTGGCTTGGAAATGCCGCACTTGAATACGAAAAAGGCGAGCCAAGCGACATCAGCAAGGTAAATGAGGGCTTTGCCACGATAACGCCCATAAAACTAAACATGACTTCATACGAGAGCTTGGAGAGCTTAAAAGGGAAATTTGATGCAAAATGATAGATTTACAAGGATAAGATGGCTCTTTGGCGATGAGGGTTTTAGCAAGCTTCAAAGCGCAAAAGTGCTAGTTTGTGGAGCCGGAGGCGTTGGTGGGATGTGCGTAGATGCGCTTGCTAGAAGCGGGGTCGGAAGCATCACTCTAATCGATAAAGACATCTTTGACGTGACAAATCAAAACCGCCAAATTTACAGCGAAAATGTAGGCGGCGTAAAGGTAGATGAGTTTGCTAAAATTTATCCTTGCATCACGCCTATGCAGACGCTGATCACGCCTGAGTTTGTCGCTGGATTTGACTTTAGTAAATTTGACGTGGTGATCGATGCGATCGATGATATCACCGCCAAGATCGCCCTTGCAAATGCGGTAGATCCTAGCAAATTTATAGCCTCGATGGGTGGGGCAAAAAGGGTTGATCCAACCAAGATCAAAGTGGCCAGCGTTTGGAAAACTTCGGTCGATCCACTAGCTAGAAAATATAGATATGAGCTCAAAAAATCAGGCTTTAGCGGTAAATTTGACGTGGTCTTTTCAACAGAAGAACCACTTTGCAAGCCACTTGGCAGCTTCATGGGCGTGACTGCCTGCTTTGGGCTAAATTTAGCCTCACTAGCTGTTAAAAAGATAGTTGATCAGTAAGTCTAAATTTACACTCCGAGCAAAATTTCAAATTAGAGCTAACATTTTGGATAAATTTAACAGCCAGCTCTACAATACACAAATTTAACAATCCAAGATGAGTGTAAGATTCAATAAAAGTTGCGAATGAATAAAAGCGATTGAGAAATGCATTATGTAAAATCATTGCCCTATTTTCAGTTAAATTGATACTATTTTACTATTTTTTAAAATTAAAAACAAGCTACTA
>NZ_JAAKYZ010000010.1 GCF_015229955.1 Campylobacter concisus | reverse complement strand
TGTAAGATTCAATAAAAGTTGCGAATGAATAAAAGCGATTGAGAAATGCATTATGTAAAATCATTGCCCTATTTTCAGTTAAATTGATACTATTTTACTATTTTTTAAAATTAAAAACAAGCTACTAGAAATTCAATAAAAGTTGCGAATAGTTCAATAAAAGTTGCTAAAATATTATAAAAATTCAATAAAAGTTGCTAAAAAGTTTTAAAGGCGGTATAATACATGTATAGTATTTTAAAAAATATAATTGAGATATAGAAAACAATTAATTTCACTAGATCCAAAGTAAATTAATAAAAAGGTAGCTATGTCAGTACGAAAAATTCCAAAAAACTATCGCTCATCCACCGGAATATTTCAGAGTTTGAAAAACAAGTCGCCTATCTCCTATGAATCTTTGCTCGAAAGAGACTTTTACTTACTTTTAGAATTTAATCATGAAGTTCAATCCTATGAAGAACAACCGCTTACAACACAATATGCCTATAGAAATTCAATTTACAGATATACCCCTGATTGTCTAGTACAATACTATCCAAATTTTAATAAGCTTCCATGCGTATTTGAAATCAAATTTAGCGAAGAACTTAAAGAAAAGAAAGTTTTTCTAGATGCAAAATTCTTTCAAATTGAACAATATCTGTATGAAAATGATATGAATTTTAAAATATTTACAGAACTCGATATAGATCCAATATATCTTGAGAATGCAAAACTAATCTACACATATGCTAATCTTCAGAGCACCAATGCGGTCAAAGACACATTTAACTTGTGTAAAAAATATTCAGGAAAAACACTTGCATATATTTTAAACCAAATTAGCGACAATAGACTAAGACAAGCAGAATTCATTCCCTATATTTGGTATTTAGTTTTTTCTTCAAAGCTCAAAATAGATATGTATAAGCCTATAAATTTTAATACTCCAATAAGGATCTGCGATGAATAAGGTGCAATATGCTATAGGCATGCATATTTTTTATAACAATGTAGAATATATAGTTGTTAGACAAATTAACTTTCAAGAAATCATGGCACAGAATATTTCAACTGGAGAAAAAGCTATTCTCCCTATTCAAGAAATGACAAAAGAGTCTCAAATTTCCAATCAAGAAGATAATCAACAAGACATCAACCCGTTAGAACTAAGTTCAAATGACTGGAACGAAGCCAATAAAAGACTAGAAATTATAAAACCTATCTTGGGTGTAGTCACCAATAGAATTAAGGCCATCAAGCAAAGGGCTGCTGAATATAACTTGCACCCAAGTACAATTTATAGGTGGCTTGAAGCATACAAAAACTCAGGCAATCTTCTAGCTTCTATAGCCCCAAAAAATCAAGCCAAGGGAGGCAGAGGACGTCTTAGAACAGTTGAAGAGGTGGAATTGATAATTAAAAAAACAATTGAGGAGCTATATCTCTCGAAACAGAAATATTCATCAAAAAAGACATATATGGCGATAGCCCAAAGATGCAAAAATGCAAAAATTAAGCCGCCTAGCGAAAACACGGTACGCTCCAGAATCCAGTCGCTGTCGGACAAGGAAGTTCTTAAACGAAGAGAAAGCGCTAGAATGGCCGACAGAAAATATAGAAATACAGATGGTATGTTTCCAGCAGGAAAATATCCGCTTGATTTTATACAAATCGACCATACCCCAATGGATATTATTGTTGTAGATGAAGTGTACGGACAGCCTATAGGAAGACCATATTTGACCATAGCGATGGATATTTATAGTAGAATGGTCATGGGGTTTTTTATAAGCCTAGATGAACCTAGTTATTTTTCAGTCTCACAATGCCTTACACAAGCAATGCTATCAAAAGAGAAATATTTAAGAAGCCTAGAAGTCGATGGCGAATGGAATATTTGGGGGATTCCTAAAACAATAGGACTCGATAATGCGGCAGAATTTAGAGGAAAGGATTTGCAAAGGGTTTGTGAGCACTACGGCATAGAGTTAAATTGGAGACCTGTTGCAAGACCGCAGTTTGGTGGTCACATAGAAAGGATTATAGGTACCGCTATGAGAGAAGTACACACTCTGCCTGGCACCACTTTTTCAAATATTCAGCAAAGAGGAGAATATAAATCCGAAAAATATGCCACTATGACGCTCAAGTCTCTTGAAAAATGGCTTGCCGAATACATCATAAATGTTTACCACAAACAGATACATAGCGGCATAAATTGTACTCCAGAGCATAAATATGAGATAGGAATATTCGGCGATGGTAAAACATCCTTGGGTAGAGGCCTGCCTGAAAGAATTGCTGATGAAGATAAATTTAAAATTTCGCTACTACCTACTATTGAACGCACAATCCAGCAATCTGGAATTAAAATAGATAGCATTCAATACTATGCAGATGCCTTAAGAAGATGGATTAGAGCCAAAGATAAAGACAAGAAAGCTAGAAAATTTATTTTCAAAAGAGACCTAAGAGATATAAGTACAATTTGGTTCTATGACCCTGAAATAAAGGAGTATTATCCAATTCCTTTTAGGAATATATCCTATCCTCCAATATCAGTCTGGGATTTAAGGGCTATCAAAAAATATCTTGACGACAACAATGTAACTGGATACGATGAAGTGACTATCTTTTCGGCATATGAAAAAATGAAACAAATCGAAAAAGATTCTGCGCAAAAAGTAAAAAGTATAAGAAGGAAGCACTCCGCACAAAAACATAGAGATACGAAAAGGAAATTTGATAATATACCAAAGACCAAATCTAAGTCAAATGCCTCATCTGATGCTGAAAATGACATATCTTTATCTGATTTATATAAAGATGTTGAGCCTTTCGATGATATAGAGATTTTATAAAGGCAACAACCTATGGAAAACCAACATTTAATTCAACAAGCACAAGATGCATTATTGCTTACAGATGAAGAAAGAATTGCTTTTATGTTAAACGAGAAGTGGTTTTTATACCCAATTGCCAAAGAAATTCTAAAAGAATTAGAATTTCATCTTAAGCATCCCAAAAAAAATAGAATGAAAGGCAGGCTTATTGTTGGCGGAACCAACAACGGAAAAACGTCTATCGTAAATAAATTTATTAGAAGCCATATGCCATATGATGATGAAAATGTCAAAATAACGCCAGTAGTAGCGGTGAGTGCGCCCGAAAGCTCCAATCCATCAGACCTATATGGAAGTATTTTACACAAGCTAGGGGTCCCATATAAAAACACAGACAGAGCTACAAAAAAGAAAGAAAAGGTTGAGGGAATATTTTTACTATGTCGCACTAATATGCTTATAATCGATGAAATACACAATATTATAGTGGCACCCGTACAAAAACAAAAAGCCTTTATGGTGGCATTAAAAAATCTTAGCAACGAGTTAATGATACCCATCATATTGGTAGGCACTGCCGATGCACTACATGCTATAAATACAGATTCGCAAATAAGTAATCGATTTCCGCCACTGGTTGTACCAAAATGGAAATACGATAGATCTTTTTTATCCTTACTGGCAAGCATAGAAAAAACTCTCCCTCTAAGAAAACAATCAAATATGGCCACCTCAAAAGAGATATCAAATTATATTTTAGACTACTCTGAAGGGTATATAGGAGAAATTATAGATTTAATAAACTTAGCTGCTCAATATGCCATAGAACAAAAAATTGAAAGCATTACCATGGAAACACTTAAAAAATCTAATTTTGTGCGCCCTTCTATGAGAAAAAATATTACTGATTTTATAGAAATATGATAAGCCATGTTACTAGATTTATAAATTTAAACGATAGGGACTTTGTGATTCATCCAAAGCCTCAAGACGACGAATTACTATCGTCATGGCTAGTAAGAGTAGCTCTAGCAAACGATGCAGCAGCTACATCTTTTACTAACATGCATTTTAGAGAATATGCAAGAAATATTATCTGGCAAAGGGATTTGGATATATGGTGTCCTCAAGATCTTATGAAGCGACTCTCGGAAAAAAGTCATTTATCAAAGGAGCAAATTCTAGATATGACATTAAAAAGCTATGAAGGAAAACTACAAGAACATATTAATGGTAGAACCAGAACTCGCTTTGTACAGCCCCTTGGGAACTATTGCCATATAAAAAGAAATGGCGGATTAAGATTTTGTCCCAAATGCCTAAAGGAGGATATAGTACCCTACTTTAGAAAGACATGGAGACTTTCTTTTTATACAGCATGTATCAAGCACGACTGTTTTCTGCACAGCAGATGTCCTACATGTGGCTCTCCACTAGTAATTTATAAGCATTACAACGAAAGAGACTTTACTTTTTGCTATAAATGTGGCACCGATCTTAAAACGGCACCTGCTCATACTATAAATAAACTTTCTTACGGGCTTAAAGCAGTAGAATGTTTGCTACAAATACTAAGTGAGGGCTACGGTATAAAATTCGGAAAAAAAGTAGCGTCAATCGATTTTTTTCATTTTTTAAAACAGATTAATAAAATGATTTATTTATGGAGAAAAACAGATGGCGTATTTGAGCACGAAATATTAGGAGATGTCATAAAATTTAATACTACAACTAAAAATAAATGCTATGAGGACTTTATAACCATAGAAGAACAGTATCTACTGTATTCCGGCTCTTGTTTTTTGATTCAATCAGATTCAAATTTTAAAGATTTTATTCAAAATAATCACATATTGCAGTGCCATATATATAAAGATTTTAGATAAAAATAGGTATTTGAATATAAAGATATAATTACCATTAAACCTATTTAAAAAGCCACAGTAATCCGCCCCCTGCTTGATATTAACTTCTTTACATAGATATTTAATTATTATTCCACATCAAGTTTATTTAAAAATTATTGCACTACAATTCTTTTTGATATTTTGATATAAAAAATCATAATTATATCTAAAAGGATTTCAAATGAGATTAGCTATCAGTCTGGCTGCGGCTACGATGGTACTATTTGCAAACGGCGCAAATCCCGACGTTATAAAGCCGATAAAGGATTTTACGCCTCCGCCGCCTTATACGCCAAACATCGCTCAAAGCGCGTTTCCCGAAAATCAATTCAACCGCGTGCCAAGGGATGATTATTTTTTTGTGACGGATTTGCTCGATAATTCGATGGACAAATTTCACGTCGCGGGCGGATTTTACGGCAGGACGTTTTATAGTTCGGGACTTTTTAAATACCGCGGTGCAAATTTCTATACGATTTTAAACGCGAACTTTTCTAAAGCCAATCGCTACAAAGACGGTGGCGGCAGGGAATGGAACTACGGCTACGCCAGGCAGGGGCAAAGCGCGGTCGTGGGTTTCGTGCCTAGTGAGCTAAGTGAGTTTAGATTTACGCTAGTGCACGATAATATTGACGACGACAAGCAGCCTCACCATACTGCCGACTCGATAAAGACGCAACGATATATCGGTAAGTTTAACGCCAGGCTAGGTAAAGAGGATTTATCTAATACGTTAAATTTTGAAATAGCATTACGCGACGTGAGCAGAAGAAACGACAATTATCATTTGCGCCGCGCAGACCCTTCTAATATGGTAAAGGTAGAAGTAGATAGAAAGATTATAGATACGGAGCTAAAATACGATGTTGATTTTTCAAACTGGCACAATGTGGTCGGTACAGGATATCAGCACGATAATCATGAGGGCAAAAGATATCGTAAAATAGGCAATTATTGGGTTTTAAACGGCTTTAGGTTTGCAGACGTAACGAATAAAAAAACGAGAGTTTTTGATACGCTAAGCTATAAATTTACTGACGCGCACAAGCTCAGCCTAGCTCTAAACTACGACTGGATGAAGTCGAATTTAAATGATTTAAATACGGTTTATAACGGAGCAAGCGCGATAAATACCGTCGCTAAGCTTATTAAACAAATTTACGGCAAAGACTTTGACGGCAACATAAAACAGAATGGCTTAAGCGCTAGCCTAAAATACGACTTCACGCCCAATAAGCAAGATAATTACTATGTGGCTATAGAAAGTCTTTATCGTATGCCGAGCAATATGGAACGCTTTAGCAGTCTCTATGGGCCGACTACTAGAGGCTGGATCAGCAATCCGTTTATTAAGCCCGAGCGCCACAACCGCGTAAATTTGGGCTTTACCTATAAGAGCGAATTTTATAAAGAATACATGAGCTCGCGTCAGGGCGAGGATAGCTTTAGTCTGGGCGGATACTTTATCGCAGACGACGCGCAGGATCTAGTTATCTACGATCGTCGCCACTCGGCCGCTGCCGCGCCGATGAATAAAAACGCCGTCATCACGCGCAACGTTGATGCTAGGATTTACAGCGTAAATTTGCGCGGGGAGTATAATTTCGCGCGAAATTTCGGGCTAAAAACTTCGTTATTTTACAACTACGGACAAAACAAAACCGACGGCAGACCGCTCTATCAGATCCGCCCGTTTGAGGCAAATTTGGCCTTTGATTACAAGGACTACGCGAGCTTTGGCAGCTACAATATCGGCACGGCGGTGCGCTACGTAGCAAAGCAAAATAGAGGAGATTTCGATAAAGCCACCGGCTTTGGCATCGACAAGCGTGAAGCGGCTAAGAGCTTTACGACGATGGACGTTTACGGCGGATTTGAGTTTAAAAACAGCTGGGGCGTGAGGCTTGGCGTGACGAATATCTTTGATAAAGATTACGCCGAGTTTATCAGCGGCGAGCACGTAGGAGCGTTAGATCCTGATCCTGTGGTGCGCGCGCCGGGGAGGGCGGTGTTTGTCAGCTTCCACTCTAGTTTTTAAAGACAACTATCTGTATAGCAAGGAGATACAATATGAATAGACGAGGTTTTTTAGGATTTGGCGCGGCGATTGGTGCTACAGCTCTTGCGCCGAGCCTTTTTGCGAAGGAAAATTTCACGATGTGGGGCGCGCCGGCAATCCCTAGCGTTATAATGGCCGTAGCAAGCCTACAAGGCGAGCTAGCAAAGACTCATGACGTGAGGTTACGCATTTGGAATAGTACGGATCAACTCCGAGCAGGCGTAGCCAATGGAGAAATAAAAATTACTATGGCGCCATCAAACGTGGGAGCAAACATGCGAAATCACGGCTTAAATTTAGCTATGCTCAATTTGCTTAGCCTTGGTACGATACAAGCCATGGTAAAAGATGAGAATATAAAAACTTTTGAAGATTTTATCGGCAAAAAATTAATAATTCCTTTTAAGGGCGATATGCCTGATTTGGTTCTGCGAGCGCTTTGTAAAAAACGAGGAATAGATATTTCCAAAATAGACATTACGTATACGCAGACGCCGCCGGAAGCTGCAGGATTATTTTTACAAAAAGATTATGATATTTTAATCGCCCCTCAACCTCTTCCGGCAGCAACCATACTGCGCGGGAAGAAAATGGGGATAGCGGTACATTACGGAGTAGATATTCCTAAGGTCTGGGGAGAAAGCTTTAATACCAAGCCGTACATTCCGATGGCGGGCATTATAGTCGACGTAGATTTTTATAAAGCAAATTTGCCTCTATTTGATACGCTTCATAGCGACTTAACTAACGCTCTATCTTGGATCAAAGATAATAAGCAAAGTGCTGCCAAAATAGGAGCCGAATATCTACCGGTTCCAGAGCCGGCACTGGTTAATGCATTTGATAGGGCAAATTTGACGGTAACAAAAGCTCGCGATATGCAAGATGAGATAATGTCATTTTTTGAAACTATTTTTGAGTTTAATCCAAAGCTTTTGGGCGGTAAGATGCCCGACAAGAGTTTGTTTCTATAATTAAAGATAAATTTATAAAAAAGGATAATGTCATGTTAAAACATATTTTGTGTTTATTATTTGTTTCTCTAAATATTTCGTTTGCTATGACAAACGAACAGATTGATGAATTTATATCAAAAAATAGCGTAGATATTCAGACTTTAAATGGAGTCCCAAATAAAGTTTACGCCAGTAATCCGCCGTTACTATTTTTGCTATATGCCGTTGCCCCCGAGAAAGTCAGCGGTATAAATTCTAGTTTCGGTAAAAGAGAAAAGCCGTATCTAAAAGAGAGCATGATTAACCAGCCGGTAGTAGGAGGATTTTTCGGGCAAGGCAAAATTCCAAATATGGAAATGCTTTTAAAGCTAGATCCTGATTTGATACTGGTAAATTCTGATTCTAAAAATACTCAAAAGAAATTCAAAGAAACCCTGGGTAGCATAAATAAACCTATGCTGTACTTAAAAGGTTATGAGCTAGAAGATTACATTGACTCTCTTGAGGTTTTGGGCAAAATTTTAGATAAGCAAGATAGAGTAAAAAAGCTAATAGAGTATTCTAAAAAAACCATGGATATTTCAAAAGAGCTTAATGAATATATAGTAAAAAACTCGGTTGTTAAGCCTAAAATATACTATGCCGAAGATCCCGACGGACTAGCTACCGAATGCGAGGGCTCATGGCACACTAGGCTTATAGAGCTAAGCGGTGCCGAAAATGTGCATAAATGCAGCGGAAACCCGGATGCTACGGCTTATGGGCACATCAAAATTAGCTTTGAACAAATAGCCGAATACGATCCTGATATTATATTAATTTTCGAGAAGAGCTTTTATGATAAAATCTATGACGATCCTAAATGGCAAATACTAAAAGCCGTAAAAAATAAAAGAGCTTATTACTTACCTCGCGAACCGTTTTCTTGGTTTGATCGCCCGCCTTCATTTATGAGATTCATAGGGCTTAAATGGCTTATAAATTTAACTCATCCTGATGTATTTAAATTCAATATGAATAAGGAAGTTAAGGACTTTTATAAATTATTCCTAGAGGTTGACGTAAGCGACAACCAAGTAAAAGAGCTTATAGGTGAGTAAAAAAGCGTTTACGTTTTTAAGTATCTTATTGCTAGGGTTTATGTTGCTTTCGGTACTAATAGGAAAATACGGCTTTAATGCGGAAGATTATCTAACATATTTTAAAGCCGTTATAAAAGGCGAAGACTTAAAAAATTATCAAGTTATGCATACTTTGATAACGGAAATTCGCCTTCCTAGAATAATGGCCTGCATTATAATAGGCGCTAGTTTGGCTATTTCTGGCTCAGCATATCAAGCCATGTTTGTAAATCCTCTAGTAAGTCCATCAATACTTGGGGTTTTAAGCGGTGCCGGATTCGGCGCCGCCATAGGAATGTTTTTCGGATTAAACGAATATCTCATTCAGCTTAGTACCTTTGTGTTTGGTTTTATAGCGGTACTGACGGCCTTAAGTATATCGGCCTTTTATTCACGCTCTGGCAGTATTATAGTATTGGTTCTTGGTGGCGTTATTAGCGGCTCTCTTTTTACGTCTTTACTATCAGCATTAAAATATGCAGCCGATCCAAATGACTCATTGCCGGCTATTACTTATTTTTTAATGGGTAGCCTAGGGTTTGCTTCGAAGAATTTTATTCAAATTTCGATTCTACCGATGTTTGTAGGAATACTATTGTTGGCCTTTAGCGGCAAATATTTAAATGCGCTGAGTTTGGGAGAAGAAGAGGCTAAAAGTCTGGGCATAAATGTTGCTAGAGTTAAAATTTTCGTTATTTTGGTTGCTACTTTTATTAGCGCCTTAAGCGTAACGATAGCCGGCATTATTGGATGGATAGGCCTCATAGTTCCACATATGGCACGTTTTATATTCGGAGCGGATAATCGCGCCGTATTGTCTAGTTCAGCTATGATAGGTGCTATATTTTTACTTTTTTGCGATAACTTTTCGAGACTTATGTTTACTTTTGAAGTCCCGATAGGTATAGTAACTTCACTGTTTGGAATACCTATATTTATTCTAGTGCTTCGTAGAGCTAAAAAGAGTTTTTAATGATAGAAATCAGAAATCTAAAATTCGGATACAAAGATAAGAATATACTAAACGGTATAAGTTTTAGTATCAAAAAAGGCGATACGCTTAGTATTCTGGGCGCAAACGGTAGCGGTAAAAGCACCCTCCTGCGTATTATGCTTGGATTTTTAAAATTCGAGGGTACGGTAAATATATGCGGTAAAAGCGTAAGGAATTACGAAAAAAAAGAACTTGCAAGGCTTATAGCCTACGTTCCTCAAACGCATGCCCCGTCATATGAATATAGCGTATTTGACATAGTATTAATGGGCGCATTGTGCAGAACGTCTTTATTTTCTAACTTTAGCCTTACCGACAAAAAGCTTGCCGAGTATGCATTGGAAAGAATGGGTATTTTAGAGCTGAAAGATGAACTTTATACTAGAATAAGCGGTGGACAAAGGCAGCTGGCATATATCGCTAGAACCTTAGTACAAGGCGCTAAAGTTATTTTTATGGACGAACCTACGACCGGGCTTGACTTTGGCAATCAAATCAAACTACTTGAAATGATAAAGACGCTAAAAGACGAGGGGTATACTTTCGTACAAACTACTCATTACCCTCGTCACGCTAAATTTGTTTCAAATCTAGTATTGTTTTTAAAGGACGGCAAGATACTGGATTTTGGAAAGTGCGATGAATTGATAAATCCATCAAATATAGATAAGATTTACGGAATAGATTATCAAAAATATGAGGACAAATTATGATATTACCTTCTAATTACGATAGGCTGGATTTCAATAAGCTTTATAAGGAGCAAAGAACAAATAGCTCTTTTATTAGGAAATCAGTAGCCAAATGGGATGTTAAGGCAGCAAGCTTTAGTGAGAGCGTACTTAAGAGCGACTATGTTAAAGACTTTATCTCAAGAGTCGATTTTGATGGCGTAAGAACGATTCTTGATTTCGCATGCGGTGCTGGAGCATTAAGCATAGCTGCAGCAAATAAGGTAGATAAAATTTACGGTTATGATTTTTCGTCGAAAATGCTAGAATTCGCAGAACAAAACTCTCGGGATTTTAATTGTAAAAATATTGAATTCGCGCAAAAAGCATTCGAAGACGACTTTAGCGACGTACCTGAGTGCGATATTACGTTTGCATCTCGTTGCCTTGACGTAGATGACTTAAAACAAGCCCTAGAGAAATTACTTTCAAAGACGAAAAAAGCCCTTTATATTACTTTTAAAGTCGGTAGTTTCATTAATGAAGATGTTTTAAATGCTCTCGGGAGCAACATTGAAAAAAGGCCAGACTTTATATATTTAATAAATATTTTATTCCAAATGGGATATCTTCCAAAGCTAGAGTATATACAAACTTCATGCAGTGATGGAATGCCGGAAACTATTGACGATCTTGTTAAAAAAATCCAATGGGGACTTTCGAGAGAGCTTACGGAGCCGGAAGTTTATAATCTCAATAAGTACTTTAACAGTAACCGCTTTGAGCGAAAACAAGAACATATGAACTGGGCTTTTATAAGAGTAGATAAATGATAATTTTATAATTAGCTGTTATGGTCAATAAATTTGGATTGGTCTTAAAAATATCATATATTTATAGTTAGTGATATTTGAGCATACGGGATACGATGGCAATTCTTTAAGATGCCTGATATATTACATCGTCTATGATGCCAGGCTTTTACGCATTATTAAAAAATACATCCTATTGCTAAACACAGAGCCAATGTAATGCAAGGTTTTATAGCACATTAATGCAAAAAAAGAAGCAATCGTTAAAACATCTGATACCATAGGTAGCACCTCCGCTAATTTTTGTATTACAAACACCTTTAACTCGCATCAGTCCGTAGACGAGTGTTTGATTAGCTTATAGAGCCCTGTGTGGCAATAGAACCGAGTTCATTTATTGTATCATTTTTTTGTTTTTTATACAATATTTTTTTAATATAGCTCAATGTATGAAAATCACAAGATATATGATTAAGGCTTGATAAATTATTTACTAGAAAATTTTCACCAAATTCTGATACCAATATATCGACCGATAGTGTATTTATTGCATCTCTTTTTTGAAATAATACGCTAGAATTTTTTATAAAGCGGTTATTGCGAAGTTTATCAAAAGCCTTTAATAGCTCTTTGCTATAATTATTACTACTAGGAAAAGCTGTTAATATTTCGGTATTTTTTAAATTTCTTTTACTAATAATTTTTGATAAGCCGCTTGTGCATACTATTTTACAATTATAAAATTTGCAATTTTTAATTTTACACTCCTTGAAAACCGAAGATGAAATAATTGAATCTTCAAAAAGTGCATCCGTTAAATTACATTTTCTAAAAAGCGCTCCATTTAATAAACAAGATCTTATTTGGGCTTCATAAAAACTACAAAATTTAAATTTTGTTCCAACAAAAGAGGTGCCGTCAAATATAGTGCCGGAAAAATTGGTTTTATAGCTGCATGATTTATTAAAATTTTTATATATAAATTTCCTGCCACTCCTATCCACGCAACTATAACTAAAAGCTTTTTTATTTTTGTCGTTTACGGGCATGCAACCTCTATCTATTAATTTTTATTCGTATTTATAGATTATATTATAATGAGTCATTTTTCTTGATATCTCTCCAGTACGCATTTTAACCTCTTGCCCCAATCTTGTATCTTTTTCTCGTGTGCATCATATGGATGGTATAAATAATATTTGGTCATTTTAAATTTTAAATCCTGCAACCAACTATTACTCGTTTTTGCAATGTTTGTGACTATTTCTTGCACGATAGCCTCATCTATACTATTATAATAATCCCTAATTAAAAGCGTACTAAGCGTTTCTAACAATTTGTCTTTTTGTATCTCAAGAATAATGTACCTACAATTTTTGTAGTATATCTCAACCACTATATACTTTCTAGGAGTCACTCCATCCAACATTGTAGCCCTCTTCCACGCATGCCTTCCTCGATAGTTTTTTGGTTTTTGAGGCAAGTCCTCGCATTGTAAAATTTTGTATGAAAAATCGCAATAAATATCAGAGCAATACATCAACATGGCTTTTATGTCTTCAATAGTTATATAACTTCCGGTTTCTTGCTCACTATCCTCGTCTTCTTTTTTCAAGTGCCCCTCTGTAGTATTTAGATCGCCCTGCACTTCCGCGTCGTTTGAGCTTAGATCTAATTTGTCCTCCTGCAATTTATCACTTCCTCGTACTATTTCTCTACTTTGGTCTTCTTCTGTAATCGTTTCAAATTCAATAGTTTTATTGAGCAGATCTAACTTTGCCTCTAAATTAGCATCCTCATCTTTATCTACTATACTTACTGAACTATGTAAAATATTGGGGTTTTTTTCATTGAGTTGATTCGTTAAATCTTTCTTGGACAGCTTTGTGCTTTTTATCACACCTATTATATCTTTTTTTCCTCCAGGAAGCTCTCTAATAACTTTAAGCTGTTCAAATGGATAAAACGAATTTTCTTGCAAGATTTTTAAAACAAGCAATGATCCATCACTTAATACCTTAGCTCTTGCCTTAAAATTTATTTTTCCAGGTACTGGAAAATTTGCTTGAATAGTCATCGTATTTGGCGAGTCTACAAAGTTAGCACTTTGTTTCCTATGCTCAGATAATATTTTGCTAGCAACCATATCTCTTCTTATTTGCAGCCACATATTATTAGCTCTTTTGTCTATAACAAATCTATATATATTTTCTGCATCAATATTATTCGCATTGAATTTTAAGTATATCTCACCAGTCCCATTATCTAATGTTGCTCTTTTATAAAGACCATCCAATGAACTATTTTGCCCATGAGTCTCCGACATGATTTGTCTAGTCATCGATGCTGATGTAAAGTAAAAATATCTTGCGATTTCATAATGTGGAAAAATAACCATTCTTCCAGATAAATTATCTTTAAAGGTTGAATATTTTTGCTGATTTTTATGCCAACCAATATTGTATTTACCTATTTTCTCAGGCAGTTCACTCATAAACTTATCTAAAATAGGTATATTCTTAAGATTTTTGGCTGTCAGCAATCCATCGCCGATACTTATTTGAAAATTGTGAATATCTCCTGCACTGGTTCCATTTTTTTGCTGGTTTTCAATAACAGTACCCAGTGGGAAAGCACAAATTTCTTTTAGGTTGAAAAAAGATAGAAAATATTCGGGTTTATCTTTGAATATCTCTTTTAAAATGATTGGGATACTAAAATTCGTTTCGTTTTGATAAATATCTCCATATGAAAAGACAATCAATTTTTTATTTTTTGGTAATTTTGTCAATATCAAATCTTGCAAATTCACACTTTCATTCATTGTCCAAAGCCCTCTGAGTACTTCTTAGAATCTATTTTTATTCTATTCTAAGCTTAAAAATTGATATATAAAAGATCATCTTTATATACCACGCAATAAAAAAATTGTACAGTATACCTATTCTCTTCGATTTTTTAATTTTCCTGCTAACATTTTAACTTTTTACCTATGGCATACAAACATATTAATTTGCCTTTTTATGTTTGTAGCATGGTAGTTTTTTAAAGTCCTTCTTCTTTTTTGTGGAAAATATGCTTTTTATCAATTCGGGGTATTTTCTCTTTTGCCTATTAACTATTTTTTTTATACATAAGTTAAGATCTTCTTTGTTGTCTAATTTATTTTTATTTTTGAATATATCTATTATTACAGTCAACAACAGATTATTTTCAATATTTGACATCCTATTTATTTGCGGCAAAAACTTAAGCAAAATATCGCCCACATATTCTTTTCCTAATAAATCTATATTTGATAGTATGTAGATGGTGCAAAAGTAGAGCTTATTTTCATCTGGCTGTAAATCTATACTACTATCAGATATTGGAGCATTTGCAACCTCAGAAATTATATTTTTTACTTCGTCAACAATGAACATACTAGAATAATACATTCCGGTTAAATGGAGCATTGCTATGCTACTAAGTATTTTTGGTGGATTTGTTATTTTTAGAATTTTCTGGAATATAGAGTTAAGGTCATCTTTTAAATTTAAAGAATTGTTTATTGCCTTTTCTATAACCTTATTTTTTATAGTATTTTCGGTCATCCAACCATATTGTAGAAGCTTACCTAAAAACATTATATTGATATTTTTTTCAAATCTGTCTTCCAAGGACTCTATCCTACTACTTAATTTTTCCAAATCTTTTTGATTAAGCTTTGTTTTTAACCCAAAATAAAAATAAGCAACATCCTCCCATAGGCCATCAGAAGTATACAAATCAAACAATATGTCAAACTGATCAATATCATCTAACTCTTCTTTATTGTCCCTAAAATATAATGCAATAAAATAATCTAGAAATGATTTATGCGAAAAGGACATATTGCCATTTTCGTCTATTTTAATAAGAGACGTTCTAGTAATAGTATCAATAAAACTGCGCTTATCCGTTATAAAATTATATTTATTACAAAAGGAATTGACGCATTCGCTAAAATCATTTTTGCTAACGATAGTCTTATCTTGTTTGAAAAAATATTGATATGCGAAATTAGCTAGAAAGTCTTTTTTTATTTTTGGCTCAAAAAGTTTATCAATATCAACATCTGTCGTTTTATATTCACCAAAAATTAGACTGACATATCTGTTGTATAACTCCGTAATGGATGCTGGAATCTCATGTTTTTCTTTTACAACATCCATTAAAAGCTTTAACGCCAAAGGATAGAATGGTATTTGTCCCTCTAGTTCGTTTATGCTTTTTTCTACAATATTGATTGATATATTGTTTGCTTTAATTATTTTTTTAATGAGAGATATCGCCTGATTTACACCGTATGGCAAAAGCTCATAATTCTCATATTCGAAAAAAGATTCTATTATTCCATAGTTAATTCTAGATGTAAAAAGTATATTTGCATTATTGTTACTCTTGCTTAAATAACTTTCTATATTACCCTTTATCTTATCTCTTATTTCATTTCCTACTTCATCTATTCCATCTATAATAATTAAATTTGGCTTTATGGCAATCATATTACCATAAAAAGATTCTATAATATTGGAAAAATTATGCAGTGAACAACTGTTGATAAAATCAATAGCCCTAAAACATACAGGTAATGCAAAATCCTTCTTTTCTTCCAAAAGGATGTGGTTCTGGTTTTCTTTTAATAAATAATTTATAGAAATGAGTACCATTTTAAATACTAAAATGGACTTTCCAGAGCCTGCATCGCCGGTTAGTAAAAATTTCTTTTTAGTTTTTGACATTAATATTTTTAAAAAAGAATCAAGAGTTTCTTTCTTGCCAAAAATTTGTTCGCCTATCCTATTGAGGGTATTTTTATCATTATCGCTTATTATTAGCTCTTGTCTGCTTCTCGTAATTTTTTTAATATTTGGCTGAATAAAATACTCATCGTCATTATTGTCTCCCAGGAATTCTTCTATTTTTTCTATGCGATCCAACAAAAATGATTCCATACTCCCATTAAAAAAGAATTCTGGATAATATTGTTCAAATAAATTTATTAACCTTGTAATATCCATAAATTCGGTATTATTTTTATAGGGAGCCTCTTTTATTTCATATAGGATTTTTTCTTGAGCATTCTGTGTAATTGTTCCGAGATTAACAATACATACATCGGAGATGGTTACCATTTCATTTTTATCATTCAGTTTCGCTGGTAAATTAAAAGCCTGCTTGACTTGTGTTACTACTTCTGTTGTTTTTCCAGATGCTTTACCATCTAATTTTTCTAAAGCCTTTACAACAAAGGCTGTATACTTTTTATTACCAGTAGATCCATCATACTCCATAACAAGGTCTTTACCATTCTCATTCGATCCTTGTAAAATCTCTATATATGGATTTTTTTCTTGATGCATTTTTTCTAATAATTTCTTTAGAATATGGTGAAATTCATTTTCTTTACCTAAAAATCTCTGCAGTCGCTCCTTCTTGGTATCATGACCTAATTTCTTTGCTTTTGTATTGTAGTCAACCATGAAATAATCCTTTTTAAAATAAAATATTTTAATAAATTATAAAAACAACATATGTTCGCAACTTTTATTGAACTATTCGCAACTTTTATTGAATTTCACA
>NZ_JAAKYZ010000009.1 GCF_015229955.1 Campylobacter concisus | reverse complement strand
CATCAGCTATATCAATATAGTCTTTAAAGCAATTTATTAGCTCTTTATTTGATTTTTTAGTTTGCACTTACTTGTCCTTGTTTGCTTTTATAAATTTGTTGTTTGTTAGAATGAATTTGTTTCCACCACCAAGACTTTCAAAGCTGTTTTTCTTAAAACTAAATCCTCTACCTTCATCTCCAAATAAGCCATACTGTGTTTTTACTCTTTCATAAACTACAGTACATGAAATTTGAACTATATTATCCTCTTTATCTTTGTAATATAAATTTGAAAATATCCAAGGTTCATATTTTTTTAAATTCTCATGACCTATGAAATTATAAATTTTTTCATAACAACTTTGTGAAATTTTACTAGATGTTCCACCTAGGAAATATCTTTTACCATTTGAGAGGATTTGAGGGAATTTTTCATCTACCAACTTAGTATTGACAGCATAAAGACCGCCACCTAAATCTTTACCTTTTGTATTTTTTCTTAGCTCTTTCCTCTCAGCTTCTATTCTCTCTATCTCTTTCTCAAATTTCTCATCAAATATATATACTCCACCATATTGTTTAGCTAAGTTTTCTAGTTCAGAGTTACTTATCTTTTTATTTGCTTGATTAGCTGAGCAAGCTATTAAGAATATACTTGTTAGAAGTAAGAGTGTTATAGCTAGAAATTTCATTGGTTATCCTTTTATATTTGAAATTTTAGTTTGGATATTTTATTGTTATTGTATTTATAATATTATTAATTTATTATGTGCTGTTTGGGGTTTATTAAAATTTATTATACAGATAAAAGTTTATTTCAAGTATTTTTATAACTTAGTTCATTTATCATAAAGCTCATTAAGTCCATTTCTTTCATTCTCAAATACATTATGAAGCATTGCATAACTCGCATCAGCTATATCAATATAGTCTTTAAAGCAATTTATTAGCTCTTTATTTGATTTTTCAGTCAGCACTTACTTGTCCTTGTTTGCTTTTATAAATTAATTGTTTATTAGAATGAATTTGTTTCCACCACCAAGACTTTCAAAGCTGTTTTTCTTAAAACTAAATCCTCTTCCTTCGTCACCAAATAATCCATAATCTGTTTTTACAATATAGTAATCAACTGTCATATCTATTACTTCGATATTGCCTTCTTTGTCTATACAAAAATAATCCAGATCAAAACCTGGTTTATATTTGTTGTAATTATCTATACCTATAAAATTTATAACCTTTTCTTTATATTCTGCTGGAATCTTTATCTTCTTTTTGGTTTGGTTTTCATAATCTGTTGAATTTTCATAATATCTTTTACCATTTGAGAGGGTTTGAGGGAATTTTTGATCCATGATTTCTAGGTCAGATCTTTTAAAATTTCTTTTATTATTTTTAAAGAAATCATCCATATAATCGTTTCTTTCTCTTTCTCTTCTCTCTATCTCATCAACAAATTTTTGATTAAATATATATACTCCACCATATTGTTTAGCTAAGTTTTCTAGTTCAGAGTTACTTATCTTTTTATTTGCTTGATTAGCTGAGCAAGCTATTAAAAATATACTTGTTAGAAGTAGTAATATAAATGCGGTAAATCTCATAAATAAATTTTTAAAATAAATAATCAAAAATCTAAGAATTTTACACAATGAAGTCAAGAAGTTCATCTAAGGATTTTGTCCTTAGATGAAAGATTAAGATTTTTTGATCGCTCTAATAGGAATAACAAATATTGCTGCGATCACATAAAAGGCAATACAAAAAACAGCCGCCATCATAAATATCTCGCCGATATCATAAAAGCTTGACTCAAGCCTAAATGTATCCACGTAATTTATCGCAAACCATAATGCTACGCCAAGAGCGATAGCAAAAACGAAAAAACCCCAAGAAAACAAGAAATTTAATATCTTAGTTCCCAATTGCTCTCCTTTTTAATTATTTTTCTAACTTAAAACCGCCACCAAAAGCCCTATAAACTTCGACTGAACTATCGACCTCATCGAGCTTTGCTGAGACGTCTTGCAGTTTTGCTTGAAGCAAATTTCTCTCCGCATCAAGAAGCTCTAAATGTCCAATGTAGCCAGCGTCATATTGCTCTTTAGCAAGCGAGTAAATTCTTTGTTGGGATTTTAGCAAATTTTTCACTTGTTCCAAAGAAATTTTTGCATTTTGCCTTGAGACAAGAGCATCTCTTACCTCACCTAGAGCCGATTTTACCGCGGCTTCATAATTAACAGCAGCAATTTGTTCATTTGTTTTAGCCACTGCGACATTATTTTTTGTCCTACCAAAATCAAAAATTTTCTGTGCTAAAGAGCCACCTATGCTCCACGTATTGGCATTTCCAACAAAGATATTTTCAAAATCAATACTTGAAAAGCCAAAAAGTCCAGTTAGTGAAATGCTTGGAAAATACTCAGCCCTTGCAACACCAACAAGAGCATTTGTAGCTTTTAAATCAGCCAGTACTTTTGCCACGTCGCTTCTTCTTAGCAAAATTTCAGAGCTAATGCCAGCACTTATCTCGGGAGAAGCTGGTAAATTTTGCGAGCTAGCAATAGCTCCACTTAAAATTTCATTATTACTTTTACCAGTCAAGATGGCTAGTGAGGTAATAGCTTTTGACTTTGCATTTAATATAGAAGTAAGATTGGTCTTAGCGCTTTCTACTGCTGCCTTACTTTGCAAATAAGTCATCTCATTTATACTTCCAAGATCAAGCTGTGTTTTGCGAAGTGCTAGTGTGTCTTCATAGGTTTTTAAAGTCTCTCTTAGCACAGCTTCTTGCATATTTAATGAAACTAACGCAAAGTAGCTTTTTGCAACACTTGAGCTAAGGCTAAGCCTTGCGCTATCGTAGTCAAATTTGGTTGCATTTAGGCTTTCTTCGGCCGCTGCTACATTATTTCTTATTCTACCCCAAAGATCGATCTCATAGTTTAATCCTAAATTTATATCTGATTTTCTATAACGAGTTTGTGGTTGTTTAGTATACGTTTCCCCGCTACTTTTTGCTTTTTCGTAGCCTACATTTAAATTTATACCAGGAAGCAAATCTGCCTCAGCTACGCCAAGGCTTGCTTTTGCTTTCTCTAAATTTAAATAAGCAACACGTAAATTTGTATTTTTCTCAAGTGCATTTTCTACTAGAGAATTTAAATTTTCATCATTAAATTCTCTCCACCAAAGATCCCTTATATCGCTTGTCTCATAAGTGTAAGTAGAGGTGAAATTTGTATCTACATTTGGCATTTCTGGACGAAATGAGCAACCAGCTAAAAACGCCGCCGTTATAAGTATAAACGCCTTATTTCTCATCTTTTTTTGCTCCCTTTTTCCAGTATTTCTCATTTAAATTTTCAAGCAAATAATAAAACATTGGGACGAAAAATATCGCTATCGTCGTAGAAGCGATCATGCCACCAACCACGCCAGTTCCTAATGAGTGGCGAGATGCTGCACCAGCACCTGTGCTTATAACCATCGGGAAGACGCCCAAGGTAAATGCGATAGATGTCATTACGATAGGTCTAAAGCGAAGTCTAGCTGCATTTATCGCTGAGTCAAATATACTCTTACCGCTATCACGCTCTTGCATTGCAAACTCTACGATCAAAATGGCATTTTTAGCCGCTAGACCGATGAGTAGCAAGAGTCCGATCTCAAAGTAGATATCGTTTGTTAGGCCTCTTATCCAAACAGCGAGCAATGAGCCAAATACCGCAAATGGTACGGCAGTGATGACCGCAAGTGGAATGAGCCATCTCTCGTACTGAGCAGCAAGGATGAGAAATACAAAGATCATACCAAAGATAAAGGCGACCGTGCCTGTTCCTTGAGAATTTACCTCTTGATACGCCGTTCCCGCCCAGCTTATAGCGTAATCCTCACTGCTTAGCGTGTCATTTACGACCTCTTGGATCGCTCTGATCGCATCGCCTGACGTGTAGCCAGTTTTTGGATCGCCCATGATCTTAGCCGATGGAAAGAGGTTAAATCTATCAACAATGTCAGGTCCGATCGTTCTTGTAAGTGTTGCTACTGAATTTAGTGGCACCATGCCGCCATCATATGAGCGGACGAAAATTTTTCTTAGATCCTCAGGATTATTTCTAAAACTTTCCTCGGCTCTTGCATATACTCGGTAAGATTTACCAGCAAGGTTGAAGTCATTTATGTAGTAAGAGCCAAAAGTAGCTGCTACCGTGCTAAAAATTTCGCTCTCACTTACGCCAAATAATTTAGCTTTTTCTTTATCAACTGTTATCTTAAACTGACGATAATTTGTCTCAAGTGTGGTTCTGACATTTGTTAGTTCAGGCCTTGCATTGGCTATTGCTGATACTTTTCTAGCATCTGCTTCTATCTCGTTGTAACTCTTACCGCTTTTATTTTGTAGATACATCTCAAAGCCACCAGTCATTGATAGACCCATAATAGGTGGTAAATTTACAACGAATGTCATTGAGTTTTTTGAGCCCCAAAGCATACCATTAAACTGGCCAGCTAATGTATCAGCTCCATTGTTAACGCCTTTTCTCTCACTCCAATCTTTTAGCTTTATAAAGCTAACGGCTGAATTTTCCCTAAGCGAGCTAGCTAGTATGTCATAACCTGCAAAAGCCATAGTGAACTCAACATTTGGATTGCTTAAAATGGCGTTGCTAATCGAGACTACTTCTTCTTTTGTCTTTAGCATATTTGTTGAAGGTGGAAGTGAGGTGATAACCATTAAAGCACCCTTGTCTTCTGAAGGCACAAGCCCTTTTGGCACAGCATCAAATAGCTTATAGGTGGCAAATCCTAAAATGCCAATTACAATAAAGCTAATAATAATATGCCTTAAAATTTTAGCCACTCCAGCCGTAAAGAGTCTAGTGCTAAAGTCAAAGAAGTCGTTAAATTTCTGAACTATCCAAAATGGCTTACTCTCTTGTTTCTTAAGCATAACCGCACAAAGCGCTGGCGTAAGCGTAAGGGCGACAAAGCCTGAGATGCAAACAGAAATAACAAGTGTTAGAGCAAACTGCTTTTGTATAACGCCAACAAAGCCTTCCATAAATGAAACTGGCACGAAAACAGCACAAAGCACGAGTACGATAGAGATAACTGGAGTTTGCACCTCTTCCATCGCCTTAAACGTCGCGTCTTTTACGCTGATCCCTTTATCTTCATGTAAAATTCTCTCGACATTTTCTATGACGATAATAGCGTCATCTACGACGATACCGATGGCAAGAACTAAGGCAAAAAGTGTAATCAAATTTATACTAAACCCCATCACATAAAGTCCGCCAAATGTACCTATGATAGATACTGGCACGGCTAGCATCGGTATGATGGTAGCTCTAAAGCTCTTTAAGAAGAAGTACATTACGATAAGAACTAGCACCATCGCCTCGATAAAAGTTTTTATGACTTCGTCTATTGAGACGGTGATAAATTCAGTTGGATTGTAGGCTATCGTGTGCTCTAGACCAACTGGGTAGGTTTTCTTTAGCTCTTCAAGCTTTGCTTTGACAGCTTCAGCAGTTGCAAGTGCGTTTGCGTCGTTTTGTAAAAATAGCAAAAGAGGAATAGCCGGTTTGCCGTTTAACATCGCATCGTTAGCATAGCTAGCTGCTCCAAGCTCTATGGTAGCTACATCTTTTAGCTTCAACACTGATCCATCGGAACTTTTAATTATTATATCGCCAAACTGGGCTGCATTTTTAAGACGACCATCGGTACGAACAGAATAAACATAAGGATTACCACCATCCGATGGCTGTTCGCCTATCTTGCCAGCGGCATATTGTGAGTTTTGAATTTTTACTTGAGAAATGACGTCGCTTGGAGTTAGTTTAAAATGAGCTAGTCTATCTGGCTTTAGCCAAATTCTCATAGAATACTCTTTAGTACCTATCAATACTGTATCACCGATACCACTAACCCTTTTTATCTCATCAGCAATATTTAAATTTACATAGTTATATAGTTCGATCAAATCCATATTTGGATTTGTAAAGCCAACAACTTGAAGGATCGAGCCACTTCTTTCGCGAACCGTTACGCCCATATTTTGCACTTCTTGAGGCAGCCTTGAAAGAGCAGCTTGCACGCGGTTATTTACGTCGATTGTAGCTTGTTTTGACGATGAGCCGATCTTAAAATATACGCTTATATTCATAGTACCTGCTGAGCTTGAGGTACTTTGCATATATAACATATTTTCAACGCCATTTATCTGGTCTTCAATCGCACTTGCGACTGAGTCGGCGATAGTCTGTGCATCAGCACCGCTATATGTCGCACTTACAGAGACAGTAGGTGGAGTAAGACTTGGATACTCCTCTATAGGAAGCCCCTTGATACCCATAAAACCTGCTATAACTATGATGATAGATATAACAGTTGCAAATATCGGGCGGTTTATAAAAAATCTTGAAAACATCTATCTGCCTTTACTTGCTACTTGTAGCGTTTGCATCTTTGCCGTTTATAAATTCCGCACTTAGGTCTTTATCAGTTTCAACTGGTGCACCAACTCCGATTTTAAGGAAGTTATTAACGATTATCTTATCGCCATCTTCAAGACCTTCAGTGACTGCTACCATATTTTTTGTTTGATATCCTGTTTTTACATTTTTTTGGCTTACTTTGCCATCTTTTACGACTAAAACATAAGAGTTTGTAGCACTTTGTTGAAGAGCAACTTGTGGGATGTTAAAGGCATTTTTTTGCACAAATCCACTCATCTTTATATGACCAAACGCACCTGGTAAAATTTTACCCTCACTGTTATCAAAGCTAGCCTTTGCTAAAACGCTGCCAGTTGCGGTATTTACGACATTATCTATAAAATTTACTTTACCATTAAAATTTTCGCCATTGACACTTAACACAGTGTCACTATTTAGCTGTTGCCATGAGCCGTTATCCAAATTTGTCTTTCTAGTTAGATTATCCACATCAGCGATATAAAATTCTGCTTCAATAGGATTTATTTTTGTAAGTCTTACAAGTTTTGTTTGGTTTGCTATGACAAGCGAACCAACATCTACTTGATTATCACCCACTACGCCGTCAAATGGCGCTGTAATAGTCGTGTATCCTAGATCTATTTTTGCATTTTTTAAATTTGCTTTTGCGCTTACTAAATTTGCATTTGCAATATCATAAGCTGCAACTGCCGCATCATAGTCTTTTTGAGAGACTGCATTTTTCTTATAAAGGGCAGAAATTCTTTTAAACTCAGTCTCAGCATTTTTCAAATTTGCATTTGCTACGCCAACAGAGGCATCAAGTGAGTCAAAGCTAGCTTGATATTTTTCTGGATCTATCAAAAATAACTTATCGCCCGCTTTTACTTTGCTTCCCGGCTTGAAAAACTGCTTTATGATAGTTCCGCCAACTTTTGGATAGATGATGACATCTTGACTACTTGTAACTGTTGCGGTGTAATCAAAACTAATAGGTATGTCTGTTTTTTGTGCGGTAAAAATATCCACATGAGATAGTGGCATCTGGTGACCTGCTGCCGCTTTATTCTCTTTATTTTCAAAACAACCACTTAGAAATAAAACTGCAACCGAAAGCACAAGAGCACTTTTAAAATTTGCCATAAAAACCTCTCTTAATTTTAAATTTTAATATCATATTTAGTTTTTGTAATAATTGTTACAAAAATTTAAAGTTCTCGATTCTATTAGAAAACAAATAAAAAGTCAATTTTATTTTTTACTAATTCCATTCAAAAACAACTCAACACACAAGCCAACATGCTTTTTACGTTTTTTTTCACTAAGCTTTGGTTCTTCATTTATCAAAAGCGAATCGTAGTAATAAGCCCCAATCACACTTTGTATAAAGTACTTCGCAGCAAATTTGGCTGAAAATTTTGGATCAAGTTTGGCTTTTACCTCATCTCTTTCAAAGAAATTTATAAGCACAAGATCGATCTTTTTTAAAATTTGATCCAAAAACGTCTTACCAAGTTTGCCACCATTTTTAGAACCCTCACTCATCATTATCCTACCAAGAGAGATATGCCTTTTGCTGCAAGTAATAGAAAATATTATGGTTGCAAATTTGGTTAAAAATTCCTCCAAGCTGTGAGAAATTTTAAGATCTATCTTCTCATCAATCTCTTTTATAAGGCTATCTATCTCTTGTTCAATGATCGCCTCAAAAAGCCCCTCTTTGTTCTCAAAAAATGTATAAATGCTAGAAAGCGATCCGCCACTTATCGCTACGATGTCACTTAAGCTTGTCTTTTCGTATCCTTTTTCTAAAAATAGCTCAAGTGCTGTTTTTACGATAAGTTCGTATCTTTTTTTACCATTTTCTGAGATCGCCATCTTGCTTCCTATTAAATTTTTGCCATTTTATCATCTTTTAGGATAGATAAAAGTACTTTGCCTTTGCACGCTGATAGCTGGCTCGTCAGTGGCATAGGCTTTTATATTTATATGTTTTAAAAGATCTTTATCGCTTAAATTTTCATTTTTTGATTTTAGCGTGACGATTACTCGTTGTTTTGCGCCAGCTTTTAATATAAATGGCTTATTTGGACGAGAAATTTCTATATTCTTATCATCTACTTCAAAGTAAAAGGCATGCTCTTTATTTTGTGTATTTTGCACCAAAAATACGTAAGAATTTTCGACTTCATTTTCACCTAAAATTTTATAAAGCTCGCTTGTTCTATTTATGTTTAAAAGCATGCTTTCTTTTTTGCTACTCATCAATACCCCAGCTGTCAAAACAATGCCCAAAATGACGAGATAAGCAACCGTTCTAAAGCGTAAAATTTTGACCCTTTTTTGCTCTTTTATAGAATTTATACTTCTCCACTCGATAAGCGAGCTTTCATCAAAATGCTTCATCACCTTAGCGCAAGCATCGCTACACTCTAGACAATTTATACATTCAAGCTGCATACCTTTTCTTATATCAATGTGCGTCGGACATATCCTCACGCATGCCTCGCAGCCAGTACACAGCGCACCCTCTTCTTTTGGCTTTTTAAATTTCTCTTGTCCATTATAGATTATGCCGCCTCTTTTTTGGTTGTAAATAACTTGGATCGTATCGTTATCAAACATCACTGACTGCACCCTAGCGTAAGGACAGACATAAATGCAAAAATTTTCTTTTAAAATGATGACATCATAAACTAACCAAATAGCGATAACAAGCCAAAACGCAAGCAAAACTCCATGTTCGCTTGGCTCTTTTAAATAAGCAAAAAAATCAAGCGGTGGCACAAAATACCATAAAAAATTTGCCGAAATAATAAGAGCTAAAATGCACCAAATTCCAACTGCTAAAGCACGCTTTAAAATTTGTCCTTTTGGCTCATTTTGCTTATTTTGGATATTTTTTCTAATCTTTAAAATTTTAGTCTGCAAAAGGTCACGAAATATCGTTCTAAAAATAGTTTGTGGACAGCTCCAACCGCACCAAACACGCCCTGCAAGTGTCGTTAGAAAAAATATGCTTAAGAACAAAATGATAAATAAAAATGGCAATAAATAAAGCTCTTGCATATCAAATTTTGTAAAAAAGAGATCAACTCTACTTTTATCAAAACTTAGCAAAAATAGCTGCGCATCATTTACTCTGACAAATGGTAAAACAAAGACAAATAGCGTAATACAGGCGAAAAAAATATAACGCCTCTTGGCATAGCTAAGATGAAAATCCTTTGACATAATAAGCCTTTTTTGAAATTTTATGATTATAAAGCTTATGGCATTAAAAGAGTTTTAAAAAAAAATAGTTAAAAGCTTAAATTTATGAAAATTAAACTATACTCACGGCTTATTTTAATCTGAAAGGTGGTGAGGACGTTGCCTGGTATTAAGGTACATCCTAACGAGTCATTTGACGAGGGTTACAGAAAGTTTAAAAAACAAACTGACCGTAACTTAGTAGTAACTGAAGCAAGAGCTAGACGCTTCTTTGAGCCTAAAACTGAGATCCGCAAGAAACAAAAAATTGCTGCTCGTAAGAAAATGCTTAAACGTCTTTATATGCTTAGACGCTACGAGTCAAGACTCTAAAACCAAGACAAAGAGGGCTTTGCTCTCTTTGTTTAACTCTTCTTTTAGCCTTATTTTTTTATAATCAAAGCAATTTTTTTATTTTATTTTAAACGGAAATTCGATGCAAAAGCTAGCTATAAACGAAGCTGCAGAAATTTTAGGCATAACAAAAGAAGCAGTCTATAATAGAATCCGCCGTGGTTCGATAAATACAGTCATTGAAAATGGTACAAAATTTGTCATCCTTGATGAGAAACCAAGTAGCGAAAAAGCCACAAAATCCGCTCCAAAAAGTACAAAAACTAAATCCCAAAATGATGAGTTTGTAAATTATTTGCTAAATGAGTTAAACGAGTTAAAGAGCTTAAATTTAAACTTGCAAGCCGATAAAGACAGGCTTTTTAAAGAAAAAGAGCAGATGCTAATCGAGCGAAAAAATGAAATTTTGCAAATTTATAAAGATAGAGATGAAAAGCTCATGCAGTTTCTAAATGCTATGCAAAGGCCGCTTTTAGCACAAAAAAATGATGATATGCCAAGCAATGAAGCGATAGAGGCTGAGATAGAAAATGAGTCAAAATGGATAAATTTAAGTGAATTTTTAAAGGAGCTAAATCTAAAGCCAAAGGCAACGAAAAAAGCTAGTGAAAAGATAATAAAAGCGATACACCACTCAAAATTTATAAAATTTAAACGAGGTGTGATACTTGTTAGAAGACATAAAAATTTAAAAGAGTTGATAGGAGAGATATGAAACACATTAAAAAGATAGCTACTTATGCTGCGGTAGGCGGATTTGGTGCGATCGTTATGGCTGGCCTTGCTGGTTGTGGCAGTAACAATGGCGGTGATGAAAATGCACTAAACGAAGTTGCGCAAAAAAATGGCGCCTTTGTCATAATCGAAGAGAGCGCGCCTGGAGTTTATAAAATTTTAGAAGAGTATCCAAGTACTGAAACTAGAGTTGTGTTAAAAGATATAAACGGCACTGAGCGTGTGCTAAGCAAAGACGAGATCGATAAGCTCCTAGCTCAAGCAAACGCAAATATCGACAATGGCACTTCAAATTTAACAAAAACGAGTGACGCACAGCTAAGTAGTGGCGGTCTAAGCCTTGGTGAGACGATACTTGCCTCAGCAGCCGGTGCGATACTTGGTAGCTGGATAGGTAGCAAGCTTTTTGGAAATCAAAATTTCCAAGCTACTCGTCAAAATTCTTACAAAAATCCAAGCGCATACACAAGAAGCGTTGATAGCTTTAATAAGCAAAAAGCAGCAAATTCTGCTGCAAGAAGCAGTGGCGGCAAGAGTGGATTTTTCGGTGGTGGCTCAAAATCAAGCTCTAGCTCATCAAGCTTTGGAGGCTAAAAAATGATAAATTTAAGAAAAATCACTCCGTTAAATAACGAATTTATGGAAAGAATCGGCTTTGCGTGGCACACAGATAATGACAATAGCTCATATATCGCAGATGAGATCGTACAGGTAAAAGCAAGTGAAGCGGATGCTTATTATGAGGCGGCAAATGAGCTATACGATATGTATGTAAATGCCGCTCAGCACGTCATTGACAATAACCTTTTTCACGAGATAGGCATACCGTTTAATCTCGTTGATAGTATCAAAAATAGCTGGGAAAATGACGTTCACTGGCACCTTTACGGCAGGTTTGATCTAGCAGGTGGGCTTGATGACAAGCCGATAAAACTGATAGAATTTAACGCCGATACGCCAACGGCGGTCTTTGAGACAGCGATCATTCAGTGGGCGATGCTAAAGCTAAATCACATGGATGAAGCAGAGCAATTTAATAACCTTTACGAAGCTCTAAAACAAAATTTCAAGCGTCTAATCACACTTGGTGACGATAATGTAAATTTCGAGGATGTTTACGAGGGCTGGGGGATACTCTTTAGCTCTATCGCTGGTAGTATCGAGGATGAGCAAACCGTGAAATTACTACAATACATCGCAAAAGAGGCCGGCTTTAAAACCGACTTTGCTTACGTTGATGAGGTCGTTTTTAACGATGACGAGGGGATTTTTAAAGGTGATGAAAATTTCGAGTATTGGTTTAAACTCGTTCCTTGGGAGAGCATAGCGATCGATGAGGGCGAGCTAGCACTCATACTTTCAAATATCATCAAAAACCAAAAAGCCATTATCATAAATCCAGCCTACACGCTACTTTTCCAAAGCAAGGGAATTTTAAAGATTCTTTGGGATCTTTATCCAAATCATCCACTCTTACTTGAGACTTCAAACGAGCCACTAAAAGGCAAAAAATATGTGAAAAAGCCGGTATTTGGCAGAGAAGGAGCTAACGTCTCAATACACGATGAGAACGGTGCAAAAATAGCAAGTAATGACGGCGAATACGACTCAAACAAAGCCATCTATCAAGAATTTTACCAGTTTAACCAAGATGAGAGAGGCGATAACTACCAAGCAGGCGTGTTTTACGCTTATGAGGCATGTGCACTTGGATATAGAAAGGGCGGCAAAATTTTAGATAACTACTCTAAATTTGTAGGACATTTCATTAAGGACTAAAGATGAAAATCGTTTGTTTAGACGCGGCAACGCTTGGAGAAAACGTTGATCTTAGTGTTTTTAAGAAATTTGGCGAGTTTACCGGCTATCAAAAAACAAAAAGCAAAGAGATCGTGCCTCGTCTAAAGGGCGTTGATGTGGTCATCACAAACAAGGTCATCATCGACAAAGCCGTGATGGAGGCGACAAATTTAAAGCTTATCTGCATAAGTGCAACTGGCATGAATAATGTCGATCTAGAGCATGCAAAAGTTAAAAATATAGCTGTTAAAAACGTCGCTGGCTACTCAACCGCAAGCGTCGTGCAACACACGTTTGCGATGCTTTTTGAGCTAACAAATCACATCAAATTTTATGATCACTACGTAAAAAGTGGCGAGTGGGTGAAGAGCGAAATTTTCACCTATCTTGGCGCAAACATCAGCGAGATCGCTGGCAAAGAATTTGGCATTATCGGACTTGGCGAGATAGGGCATGGCGTGGCGGTAGTGGCACGTGCATTTGGCGCAAACGTGAGCTACTACTCGACAAGCGGAGCAAATAAAAATAGCGAATTTAAGCAAAAAAGCCTAGATGAGCTATTAAGAAGTAGCGACATCATCAGCATCCACGCACCGCTAAATGAAAAAACTAGAAATTTACTTGGTATAAACGAGATAAATTTGCTAAAAGATGATGCGATAGTACTAAATTTAGGACGCGGCGGCATAGTGGATGAAGCGGCGATGGCAAGAGCGATAGATGAGAGAAATTTGCGCTTTGGTACGGACGTTTTAGAAAGCGAACCGATGAGCGAAAATAGTCCATTTTTAAATGTAAAAAAGAAGTCAAATTTACTCATCACGCCACACGTAGCATGGGGCAGCTTGGAGGCTAGAAAGACGCTCATCACAAAGATCGTCGCAAACATCGAAGATTTCATCAATGAGAGCAAGTAATGGGCTATGATATAAGCTATCATGCCATTAGCGAAGATGAAATTTCAAAGTGGTATTTTGAGGCACTTGAGCTTGCAAGGGCTGGTAAATTTGACGAGGTTTTAGCGCTTGCTAGTAAGGCTGGCGTAGAGGAATTTTACGCGCAAAAGTACAAAGATACGCTAAGTGCTGCGTTGCAGTATAAAGACGATGAAATTTTTAACAAAACTCACGGCTTTTGTATCGCCGTCACACAAGGATTTTTTAGAAAATATTTCTACACTCGGGGCACAGCGCTAAGCTCTTTGGCACAGCAAAATAAGAAATTTAAAAACTACATTAGCAACTGGCGAGAAATTTTACCAAGCGAGTTTTTGGATAAATTTAGTAGCGAAATTTATAATGAGATCACCGAAAACTACTGTTGTGGCGCTTATGTGAGTGCTGAAAACGTAGCTAAACTAAAGGCTGACTATGAAGCAGGTGGCGAGGTAAAAGAGACAATTGATGGTTTTTACGCGCAAAATTTACCTACATTTTTAGATGCTCTAAACTACGCATACGAGCTAAAAATAGGCCTGCTTGAGGCCACCGAGGTCGTGGAGCCAAATCCACTTGATCTAAACAAATCAAACTCATATTCAAACCTCTTTAACTGCGATCCAAAGGGCGCTATCATCTACGCACAAACTGCGATGCAGCAGATTAGCGAGGCAGTAAAGCAAGAAGAGACTGGCAAAAAGTCGCTTTTTGAGAAGATCAAAGGGCTATTTAAATAAATTTGAAAGGATAAAAATGGCAACTGAGCATAGTTTTGATATAAGTGCTGAGGTCGATATGATGGAGGTTAAAAATGCTCTTGAGACGGCTAAAAAAGAGATCGCAGCGAGGTATGACTTTAAGGGGCTTGCAGCTGAGGTAGAGCTAAATGAAAAAGAGAAATTTATCACGCTTCTTAGCTCAAGCGACAACAAGATCGACGCGCTAAAAGACATCGTGATCTCAAAGCTCATCAAGCGCAACATCCTACCAGTGGCGATCACAGAGACAAAAAGAGAGCCAGCAAGCGGTGGAAATTTAAAGGCAACGCTAAAGCTAAACGACACGCTTGATGGTGAAAACTCAAAAAAGATCACCAAAGCGATCAAAGACTCAAAGATCAAGGTGAGCGCACAGATCAGGGGCGAAGAGATCAGAGTGACAAGCAAAAGCATAGATGACTTGCAGGAGTGTATAAAGCTGGTTAGGGGGTTAAATTTAGAACTTCCAATAAGCTTTAAAAATCTAAAATAACGCACTTTTTCGCTTTATTATGCGTCGTTGATTTAAATTTTTACTCGGTCATTACCAACTCGGTAACTCCCATCACAAAAATTTAAATCGTCTCGCCTAATTTTGCGAAATGGCTGTGTGACTTTTATATTTAAAATTTTGTAAGGTTTTGGGCTAAATTTGCGAAATTTCGCATAGTTTTTGTATTTAAAATTTGTCGGATTTATGAGTGAAATTTATCTTATCATTTTGCATTCAAATTTGATCTATCTAAAATGAAAAATAAGGACAAAAAAATGAGCTTTTTTAAGAAAATTCTCGGTAAACAAATCGATCTTGGCAAGCAAATGCCAATCTATTTTGTAAGTAGCGACGAAGACTACATGCAGCGTGCGTTTGAGCAAGCCAGAGAGAGCTTTAGATATTTTTGGCGCGAGGTTTACTGGGAGCGCCACAGGATCGTACCTATGCTTGACTATGCAATGGTAAAAATTTGCTTCCTAGATGTCGTAAATGGCGAAGAAGTCGGTGAACACATGTGGATAGACGATGTGGAATTTGACGGCGAAACGATATATGGCACGCTCGTAAATGAGCCAGATAGCGTGCAAAACGTGAAATTAGGCGACCAAATAAGCGCAAAGATAGACGAGATGAGTGACTGGCTCTTTTCAATAGATGGACGCGCATACGGCGGATTTAGCGTGCAGGCGATGCGCTCACGCATGCAAAAGAAAGAGCTAAAAGAGCACGATAGAGAGTGGGGGCTTGATTTTGGCGATTTTAACGATATTTTGGTAGTTTACGAGCAAAAAGAACACCCTGAAAATTTGATAGAGCATCCAATGAGTAAAAATACATATGAGCAAGTAAAGCAATATATAAAAGAGCACCCAAATATAGTCACAGACGCTGATGAGTTTGGTTATACGCAGCTTCACAACGAGGCGATCGCTGGAAATTTAAATCTTGTAAATCTCTTGCTAGAAAACGGTGCTGACAAAAATGCCCGCACAAAAAGTGGCAAAACAGCGGCTGATTTTGCTGAGAATTTAGGCTGGAGCGAAATCGCGAAGGTGCTTAAATAGTAATCTTTTATAAATTTTTAGGATTTAAATTTGAGTTATCAAGATATTTTAGATGAAAGAAAAAGGCGGGCTAGTAAGACTTACCAAAAAAGTCATATTGAAATTCTTTTAAAATTTCATCCGCTGATACTAACTGGTGTTAGTTTAGCTAGTATGATTTGTTATTTTGTATATTTTAGTCTCTTTGTTGGATATTTTCCAGTTTTAAGTAATTCTGATATTTTTCATGTCGGAGCATTATTATTTTTTGTTGTAGCTATTTTTACTATTTTTATTATATTGCCCATAATGCTTTATCCTGGACATATAAGATACTCCCTCAGATATAAAAATGGTGAATATTTTTCACTTTTTTTATTATCTTTATCATTTCCTCTAGCACTATTAACTACTTTTATTATAAGTATAGCTTTCTATATAGATGCAAAAGGCGTACTATTTACTTTTATGGTTTTTTTAGCATTATCATATTTGTTATCGTGTATTACAATATGGATCAAGGGAAAAATATTGGAAAGAGTATTTGCTCTTTGCATGATAATGTGGCTCGCTTATATTTTTATTTTAATATTTTTGTCTAATTTTCAAACTAATCTAATTTCTATTTTGGTGGTAAATCTATTTTTTATTTACATTACATATATCTTTTTTTGCTTAGGTATTTTGTGTTTTTGTGAAGGTATTTATAAGGATGGTACGCACAAGGAAATTTCACTTATTTTAATGTTTTTATGTCCAATAGTTATATTTTTTTATCTAGCGGATGACATCGCAAAGAAATTTGAAATCACTAACATGGAATATAAATATTTATCTATTGAAAAAAGTATAGCAGGTGCTTTGCCAGAAAAAATTTGCAAAAATGGCATATATTGTGATGATAGTAAAACTTATTATGATGAAAACGAAACAAACGGAGTTATAAAACTTTATAATGTAAAAGCCCTATCAACTCTTGGTAAATTTTATTATCTGCAGACAAAAGATGGAGTAAAATTTGAGCTAGACTCAAGCAAAATTATCTCAAGAGCCAAGGAGTAATTTCCTTAAGCTTTGGGGCTAAAATTTGATTGATACGTGAAATTTGTAGATTTAAAAAATTAAAATTTATAGGCCAAATTTATCTGGCTAAGCTAAAAATTTCTTTAACACAAGGCTAAATTTATTAAAAGTTAGCTATCCTAACACATCAATTTAAAACCAAACTTACTTAAGGCGATTAGTTATGATCTTTAAAAATATTGTCGAGAATTTTGCCGTAAATTACGCTCATAATTCTATTCAAAGATCACTATACAACGAATTTAATATAGACATTTTAACCACAACCTATACCAAAACTCCCAAAAAAGACAAAAAGTATATGCTCTACGCACATGTACCATTTTGTCACACATTCTGTCCATATTGCTCGTTTCATAAGTATCACTATGAGCAAGAGCTTGCAAAAGTTTACTTTGAAAATTTACGTGAAGAGATGAAACAGGTTAAAGAGGCTGGATTTGACTTTGATTCACTTTATGTTGGCGGTGGTACAACGCTTATAAATGAACCTGAGCTTGAGAAAACGCTTAAGCTTGCAAAAGAGCTTTTTAGTATAGATGAAATTTCAGCAGAAAGCGATCCAAATCATATCTCACCCGAGAGTTTAGCCAAATTTGATGGGTTAATTGATCGCTTAAGCGTTGGCGTACAAAGCTTTGATGATGAAACATTAAAAAGAGTTGGCAGATATGAAAAATTTGGCTCAGCCAAGGAGGTAAAAAGAAAGCTTGAGCTCGCTCTTGGAAAGATCCCAGTCATTAGCCTAGATCTCATCTTTAACCTCCCAAATCAAACAAAAGAGCAGCTCATAAACGACATAAATACCGCAAAATCGATCTCTCCACAACAAATCACCTTCTATCCACTCATGAAATCAGAGTTAACAAGAGAGAATATAGCTCGCTCGCTTGGTGTTTCAAACGTAGATAACGAGCGTGAATTTTATGAGATAATCACTGAAGAATTTAGCAAAAGTAACTACAAACAAAGCAACGCTTGGGCATTTTCAAATGAAAAAAGTGCCGACCTTCGCGACGAATATGTTGGCTCAAATTTAGAGTATCTTGGCGTTGGTAGCGGAGCATTTAGCTTTCTTAACGGTGAGCTTGTAATAAATGCGTTTAATCTACTTGAATACGGCAAAAGGATAAAAAATAGACAAAGCCCAGTCATCGCAAAATGTGGCTTTAGCAAGAAAGAGCGACTTAAATACACGTTTTTAACAAGGCTTTTTGATGGCGGGGTTGATATTAAAAGATATAACGATGAAAATAACACAAACATTAACAAAGCCTTATTTATGGAGCTTAGCTTACTTAAGCTTGTAAATGCAGTATATGAAGAAAATGGCATTATTAAGCCGACATTTTTTGGCAAATATATCTGCATCGTGCTTATGCGTGATTTTTACGCTGGTATGGACAAAGTTCGTGCGATATTTAAGGATGACGCTAAGATAAAGCGAAGCAAGGTACTTCGCATAATGAGCGAAAATACTGAACAAAATTATGAGCCAAATATCATTCAGCCACGAGCTGCGATGTAATGCTTGCAAATTTAATCAAAAAAAACATATATCAAATTTCTAAAATAGTGTTATTAACACTCGTATTTAGCGGACTTGGTGTCTGGACCCTTTCATTTATAAATAATGAGCTTGTAAGTTTAAAAGAATTTGACCCGATTCTTGCAATTAAATTTATAGCAGTCTTACTTTTATTTTTTATAAGCGCCATCGCCGCAAATATATCGCTTACAAATTTTGGGCATAAATTTATCTACGAGCTAAGATATCAAAGTGTAAAGCAAATTTTAGATACGCCAAATAGCGTGATAAACGAGATCGGCAAGGCAAAGATTATAGCTAGTCTAAACAATGACATAAAAACGATCACATTTGCTTTTATGAGTGCTACTGGCTTTATACAAAGCTTAGTTTTTATCGTCTGCGCTAGCATCTATCTTTGTGTAATCGCTCCAAAAATTTTTATCTTTTTATCCGTTTGGATCGGTGCGACTCTTTTTATAAATACACTTTTTATGAAAAAAATTCATCTTTATTTTAAGTATTCTAGAGTTCAAGATGATGCATTGCAAAAGCACTACGACGATATCGTAGAGGGGCATAGAGAGCTTAGTTTAAATAGAGCAAGGGCAAGCGTCTGCTTTGATGAGTTAAATTTTACAGGCGATAAAAAACGTCAAAATATGGTAAAAGCTGATATTTATCACGCATTAAGTGATAATTTCACAAATATTATGCTTCTTGGCTCAGTTGGTCTTTGTGTATTTTTGTGCGTGGCATTTGACTGGGCGAGCCTGCAAACTGCGCTTAGCATAAGTCTTACGATACTATTTTTAAGAGGCTCGTTTATGAGTATGGTTGGCTCCATACCGGCTGCGCTGAGTGCAAAAGTAAGTTTAGAAAAGATCATGAGTTTAAATCTAAATAAATTTAAGGAAGGCTTTAAATTTGATGATAGCCTAAGTGACGAGTGGCGAAGCATTAGGCTAAAGGATATAAATTTTAACTACGCTCACGGTAAATTTAGCCTAAAAGACGTAAATTTAGAGATCAAACGCGGTGAGATAACATTTATTATCGGTAAAAATGGCAGTGGCAAAAGCACTCTTATAAATTTACTTTGCGGGCTAATACGCCCAAGTAGTGGCGAAATTTACCTTGATAGCACAAAGATAGATGAAGCAAATTTACAAAGCTATCAAGCAAAGATTAGCGCTATTTTTGCTGATTTTTATCTATTTTCGCAAACGCTCTCTCATAATGGCTTTGCTAGCCAAAGCGAAATAGACGAGCTTTTAGCCTTGCTTGAGATCGACAAAAAAGTAAGTGTCATAGATAATAAGCTTAGCACCACGCAACTCTCAACCGGTCAGCGAAAGCGTCTAAGTCTTTTAATAGCCATCTTAGAGCACCGCTCTATCCTTATCCTAGATGAATGGGCAGCAGATCAAGATCCGCTCTTTAAGCGAAAATTTTATAAAGAAATTTTGCCATTTTTGCAAAGTAAGGGCATAAGTATAATCGCTGTTAGCCACGATGATAGCTATTTTGATGTAGCAACTAGGATCATTTTGGTAAAAGATGGCTTTGTGCGTGAGCTAGATGAGAGCGAGCGAATAAGCGCTGCAAAAGATGCAGTTGAGAAGATAAAATAGGAGTAATTTTTACACAAAAGCACAATACTCACCCTGCTCTTAAGCCGTTTCAAGCTCAAATAAATTTAAATTTAGTAGAATCTTAAAAATTTAAAAAGGCAAAGTATGTCACATTCAGAGCTTGAAAGTACCTATTTTGGTGCATTTATCATACTTTTACTAGCGACTTGTTCATTTTGTTTAATAACATTCTTATCTTCAAAAATAAGCAAAAAACTAGCCAACCGCAATACCCAGCGTCTAAAACTTGGCTTTTATGAGTGTGGTCCAACCACCGTAAAACAGCCAAATAAGATAAATATCCACTACTTTTTTTATGGAATTTTATTTATTTTATTTGATGTTGAAGTCATCTTTATGTATCCGTGGGCGGTGGATTTTAGGCTACTTGGAATTTTTGGACTAATCGAAATGTTGCTTTTTGTGGCGATTTTACTTATCGGCTTTGCCTACGCTTGGCAAAAAGGAGTCTTTAAATGGCAAAGCATCAGATAAACTACGCTGCAAATGGTGGCTTGCCAGTCGTTTTAACAACCGTTGATAAGCTCGTGCAGTGGGGCAGGAGTAACTCACTTTGGGCGCTTAGCTACGGGCTTGCTTGCTGTGCGATCGAGATGATGGCAAGTGGCGCTAGCAGATATGACTTTGATAGGTTTGGCACCATTTTTAGGGCTAGCCCAAGACACTCAGAGGTGATGATCATAGCTGGCACGCTAACTAAAAAACATGCTGAGTTTACAAGACGTCTTTATGATCAGATGCCTGAGCCAAAATGGGTCATCTCAATGGGTAGCTGTGCAAACACTGGCGGCATGTTTAACACCTACTCTACCGTTCAAGGTGTAGACCGCATAATACCAGTTGATATCTACATCCCAGGCTGTGCCCCACGTCCAGAGACGCTTCAATACGCACTTATGATGCTTCAAAAAAAGATAAGAAAGCAAAGTGCATTTAGGGCGCAAAAGCCAAGAAAGCTTGAGATATGAGAGAGTATAAGCCAAAGAATAATCTGCAGAAAAAACAGTATTACAAAGAGAAATTTTACATAGAAAAGCAGACGCCAAAAGATAAGGTAAGAGGTTCTAAATTTGATGAAGAGCTAGCCATCTTAGAGCAAAACGGAGTAGAAATTTTATCTAGCTACGTGGAGTTTGACCAACTTGTTCTCTACGTAAATTCAAGTGAAAATTTTAAAGCGCTTGAAGTGTTAAAAGGCTTTGGCTACGAGCAGCTTTGTGAGCTTGCGGCGATTGATTATATAGCACAAAAAGGCGGATACGAGGTCTTTTATCAGCTTTTAAGTGTTAGCAAAAATAGGCGCACGCGAGTAAAATGCTTTGTCAAAAAGGACGAAATGCTAAAAAGCGTTTGCAAGCTTTATAAAAGCGCAAACTGGGCTGAGCGCGAGATGTATGATTTAAGCGGCGTTCTCATTAAAGATCATCCAAATTTAAAGCGCCTCATCATGCCTGATGACTGGCACTCGCACCCTCTACTAAAGAGCTATCCGCTAGTTGGCGACGAGGCAGCTAAATGGTACGAGGTGGATAAAATTTTTGGAAGCGAGTTTAGAGAGCAGATCGGCGAAGAGAACCGCGATCCAGCTTATATTGAAGAGAAAGATACCTTTGGATTTTCAAGGGTGTTTAGCGAAGAGTACGAGTATCAAGAAGATGATGGCGTAAAATTTGTCAAAAAGGCTAAATTTAACCAGAGCCAGATAGTAAAGGAAAGACCTTGAGCCAGTCACCAAACCGCTTAAAACCATTTTTTGAAAATTTAGAATTTGAGCAAAATGACGGCAAGATGATACTAAATTTTGGCCCACAGCACCCAAGCGCTCATGGTCAGCTAAAACTAGTGCTTGAGCTTGATGGCGAAAAGGTCGTGCGTGCCATGCCAGAGGTTGGTTTTATGCACCGAGGCGTTGAGAAGATGGCTGAAAATATGACCTATCAGGAATTTATCCCAGTGACTGACAGGGTTGATTACATCGCATCAAGTGCAAATAACTACGCATTTTGCGCGGCTGTGGAGAAGCTTTGCGCTATCGAAGTGCCTCGCCGTGCGCAGATCATTAGAGTGATGCTTTTAGAGCTAAACCGCATCAGCTCACACCTTTTATTTTTAGCTACGCACGCCCTTGATGTGGGGGCAATGAGCGTATTTTTATACGCATTTAGAGAGCGCGAATATATCCTTGATCTAATAGAAAAATACTGTGGCGCAAGACTAACGCATAGCTCGATAAGGATCGGTGGCATACCGCTTGATCTGCCTGATGGCTGGTGCGAGGAGCTGCTTAAATTTTGTGAAAAATTTCCAAGCGATATCACGCTTTATGAAGATCTGCTAAGTGAAAATAGAATTTGGCAAGCAAGGCTTGTAGATGTGGGCGTAATTAGTAAAGAGCTAGCCCTTAGTAGCGGCTGCTCTGGCGTCATGCTAAGAGCAAGCGGTGTGGCGCGTGATATAAGAAAAGAAGAGCCATATCTCATCTATGATGAGCTAGAATTTGACGTGCCTCATGCGACACACGGCGACTGCTACGCAAGATACCTACTTTATATGAAAGAGATGCGCGAGTGCGTGAAAATTTTAAAGCAGTGCGTTAGCAAGTATCAGACAAGTAGCCCTGCTATCATCGCCGACGCGCCAGAGTATGTTAGCGCTTCAAAAGAGCAGATAATGAGCCAAAACTACTCATTAATGCAGCATTTTGTGCTGATAACTCAGGGATTAAAGCCACCAAAGGGTGAAATTTACTTTGCTAGTGAGTCGCCAAAGGGCGAGCTTGGAATTTATATAAACTCAGACGGTAGCGCAAGCCCGTACCGCCTAAAAATTCGCACGCCAAGCTTTTGGCACTGCGCTATTTATGAAGATTTATTAGTAGGCCAGTACGTTGCTGACGTCGCTACGATAATTGGTAGCACAAATATCATCTTAGGCGAGGTCGATAGATGAGAAGGGTAGATCTTAGGCACTTAAAGAGTGAGTTTTTGAGCGCTCTTGGACAGCAGATAAAGGCTAGCGAGCCTGGCGAAGTGATTATATTTTTATTTGAGATAGGTGATTTTAGTGGCGTGACAAAGGCTGTAAATTTAGCTTATAATCTAAACTGCGAAGTGATGAACTCGCTTAAATTTAACCAAGTTGATTGGGTATTAACCATAAAAAAGGGCAAGATATGAAATTTAATGATTTAATAGCAGGCAAAAGCTTAAGCATTGCAAATTTACTAAGCTTGAGCGATAAAAATTTAGCAAAAAAGATGAAAGAGCACGAGTTTAAGTACATCTCTTGCATCGAAGATAGCGAGCTTGGCGGCGAAAATTTAATCCGCTGCGAAATAGGCTCAATAAGCTACGTCTTAGCTCTTCTTTGCAAATACGCAAATTTATCTTGCGATGAGTTTTTTAGCGAGCTTGATGATGGGCTGATAAGCGGCGAGTGCAACGTGGGCGAGGAAGAATTTGAAGAGCTAGGCGAGTGGATAAAGGATGTTAAAAACATCGTTATTGATGATTCATTTTTTACTCATCCAGACAAAGATGCGATCTTTTGGCTACTTGAAATTTTAGGCAAAAATGTCGTTTTAGCTGGTGGTTGCAGGAAAGAATTTAATGATTATCACAAAATAGACGAGCTAAAAGAGCTTGAAAATTTTGATGGAGCGGTCGTTTATCTAAACAAAAACGCAAGCGATGAGATCGTGGGCGGTGTGCAATTTGGCATCGTAGCAAAGGCAAAGGATGGCGATATGCTAGAGCTTAAAGCAAAAGATTTTAGCGTGAAGGCAAAATTTAAACTAGACCATTTACTAAAAGGCACAGTTGCGATATTTGGCGTAAAAGAATTTGATGGATACGCATTTAAGCAAGTAGTAGTTAGTAAATGAAAATAAGCATAAATGATCAAATTTTAGAAGCAGATGAAGGCGAGAGCATCTTAAATATCGCAAGAGCAAATGGAATTTATATCCCAGCTCTTTGCTATCTTAGCGGCTGCTCACCAACTCTTGCTTGTAGGCTTTGCATGGTCGAGGCAAATGGCAAAGTAGTTTATAGCTGTAATGCCAAAGCAAAAGAGGATATGCAAATTTATACAAACACGCCAGAAATCGCTGCCGAGCGAAATGCGATCATGCAGACTTATTGCGTAAATCATCCGATTCAATGTGGCGTTTGTGACAAAAGCGGCGAATGTGAACTACAAAATTTAACCACACATCTAAAGGTAAATGAACAAAAATTTGCCATCGCTGACACGCACAAACCACATAAAAAATGGGGGCTAATCAACTACGATCCAGCTCTTTGCATAGTCTGCGAAAGATGTGTCACTGTTTGTAAGGACAGGATCGGTGAGAGTGCACTAAAGACCGTACCAAGGGGCGTTGAGGTACCAAAAGAGCTAAAAGAGAGTATGCCAAAAGATGCCTACGCAGTTTTTAGTAAGATGCAAAAAAGCTTAATAGGTCCAAGCGTGGGCGAGAGTCTTGACTGCTCATTTTGTGGCGAGTGTATCAGCGTTTGCCCTACTGGAGCACTTATTAGTTCGCATTTTCAATATAGCACAAATATCTGGGAGCTAAACCCTATCCCAGCAGCAAATCCACATCAAAGCGACTGCGAGCTAATTTACTATGACGTAAAAGAAAAGAGTACTAGCGACAGAAGTAAGCAAATTTACCGCGTCAACAATGATTTTACATTTGGCGAAATAAGTGGAGCAGCTAGGTTTGGCTATGACTTTCACAACGAGCTTGCCTGTAAGAATGAAGAGAAATTTGAAGAGATTGTTTTAAATATTAAAAATGGCGCGATCAAAAATATAAAATTTAATAGCTTTATCACGAACGAAGAGGCCCTTATTTTAGAGTGTTTAAGAGAGAAATTTGATCTAAATCTAATAAACAATGAGGCGCTAAATTATCAAAAATTTTTAAATAAATTTAGCGAATTTAGTGGGCTTAGCTCATATAACGCAGACTATGAAGATATTAAAAATAGCGATTTTATCATCACTGCTGGCAGTTTCTTAAGACACGAAAGCCCAGTGACAAGCTTTAAGTTAAATAACGCTTTAAAAATGAATAAAGCAGCTGGAATTTACTTTCATCACATAGCCGATGAGATCGTTAAAAAATATTCTAAAAATTTTATCTATGTAACGCATGAAGCTGGAAAATTAGAGCAAAATTTACTTTTTATACTTAAAAACTGGGGTGAAAATTTACCTAACGCACTTACATCAAAACTTGAAAATTTTGATGAAAATTTTGGCTTAGATGTACCGGCTTTAAATGATGGCAAAAGCAAATTTACGCTCATTTTAGGAAGCGATTTTTACACGGATGAAAATGCGAATTTACTAGCCGCACTTACTGGAGTGATCGCTAGAGCTACGCCGTTTCGTGTGATGCTAATACCACCACGCACAAACTCACTTGGCGTTGCTAAAATTTGTACTCTTGCAAGCGAGAAAAAGTCTGGTAAGATGCTTGGCTATAACGAAAATGGTGATTATAAATTTAGCATTTTTGAAGGTGACATCGATGCTAGCGCGCTAAATCAGCAAGAAGGCACATTTACAAGCATAAATAACGCCTTAGTGCCAACAAATGTGGCGATACCGCACAAAGGTTATTTTCTAAACGATATTGCAAATGCGCTTGGACTAATGGCTGAAAATACAATTGATTACACGCCAAATTTACCAAAAGAAAAGGGTTACAAAGGCATTAAATTTGATGATTTAGAAAATTTTTACGCAAACGACGGCACAAGCCACAGAGGCTATAAACTAGAAATTTCAAATTTCACACCAAATGATGATATAGAGCTGCTTTTAAAAGATACCAAGAGCATAAATTTAAAAGATGACGAGGCACTTATAAGTCTTTCAAATCCTATAAATTTGCCATCATTTTTTGCAAACTATGCCACGCAAACAGCCAAAAGAGCGAAGCTTTATGCAAGTAGCGAATTTATGGCTAAATTTGAAATTTCACAAAATGAAGCGATTATTTTAGAAAAAGATGGGTATAAGCTTGCCATTTGCGTAGAGCTTGATAGCGAACTTGGCGGAGTCGCTGCGTATTTAGGTGATTATGACGATAAGCTTGAAGTGGGCGTTATATTTAATGGCAAAAGCTACGCCGCAGTTAAAATTATAAAGGCAAAAGATGAGTGAAACACTATTTTTTGTGCTAAGCACTATCATTAAAGCCGTGGTCATCTTAGCCGTCATGGCAAGCCTTGCAGGACTAGCAACTTATGCTGAGAGAAAGGTACTAGCCTACATGCAGCGCCGCGTTGGACCTGATATGGTGGGACCTGCTGGAATTTTACAGATAGTAGCTGACATGATAAAACTCTTTACAAAAGAGGACATCGTACCAGCAAATACGAATAAATTTATCTTTTTAATAGCGCCACTAATATCAGCTATTGCCGCATTTGCAGCGCTTGCACCTGTGCCGTTTTTGCCTGAGTTTGAAATTTTTGGACATACATTACGTCCGATTCTCTCAGATATTAATGTTGGTATTTTATACATCGCTGGTGTTGCTTCAGTTTGCGTCTTTTCTCCACTTGCAGCAGGTCTTGCAAGCTATAATAAATTTGCATTAATTAGTGCAGCTCGCGCAGTAGTCTCACTTCTTAGTTTCGAAATAGTCGCTGGCATGGCTCTTTTAAGCGTCGTAATGGTAACTAGCTCACTCTCACTTGTGGATATAAACAACTATCAAAAAGGAATTTTTGGCTGGCTTATATTCAAGCAGCCCCTTGCCTTTTTACTCTTTTTAATAGCAAGCTTCGTGGAGTGCAACAGAACGCCATTTTGCTTAACAGAAAACGAAACAGAGATAGTAGCAGGCTATGGCACCGAGTATAGCGGAATGAGATGGGCGATGTTTTTCATCGGCGAGTACACAAATATGATCGCTGCTAGCATCATCATTACGATTTTATTTTTAGGTGGATTTAACGAATTTTTATTTATCCCAGGTGCTTTGATGATCATCTTAAAATCAAGCATTGTCTTTTTCTTTTTTCTTTGGGTAAGGGCTTCATGGGCACATTTAAGAGTTGATCAGTTAAGTGCATTTTGCTGGAAAATTTTGCTTCCGCTTGGAATTTTAAATATCGTAATCACTGGCTTTATGCTACTAATCTAAGGCGAAAAATGAGTGAGAAAAAATATATTTTAATAGATGAAAAGTTAAAGCCAAAGAGTGCATTTGATAAATTTAAGCACTTCATCGCTATCACATTTAAGCCTGATCTTTTAATCGGACTAAAAGTCACGATAAAGCAGATGCTCTTTAGCAAGTCACATACTTTAAAATACCCTATGCAAAAGATGGAGCTAAATGCTAGATATAGGGGTATTCACAAGCTTTTGAAATTTGTTGAAAGTGAAAATGAACGTTGCATTGGGTGCGGGTTATGTGAGAAAATTTGCGTTAGCAACTGCATTTCGATGAAGACTTCACTTGGCGAAGATGGCCGCAAAAAGGTCGCAAGCTACTCGATAAATTTAAGTAGATGCGTGTATTGTGGATTTTGCGCTGATGTTTGCCCTGAGCTTGCGATAGTTTGCGGACAAGAGTACGAAGTTGCTAGCGAGAGTAGGATTATATTTGGCACAAAAGATGAGTTTTTGACAAAGGATAAATTTTTAAAAGATCAAAGCGAGTTTGAAGGCTATGGCGCACTTCCTAAAAATGCTGATAGCTTAATTAAAAAGACGTCAAATGCATTTATAAGCGAAAATGAAAATGAGACAAAAAGTGATGAGTAGTATAAATTTTAAAAGGGCAAAAGATGTATGAGAGCTTTGCATTTTATCTTTTTAGTGCCTTGGTTTTAGTTAGTTTTTCTTTTAGCGTATTTTGTAAAAATGCACTAAATGCAGTCTCTGCGCTAGCTGCTGGCATGGTCTTTATCTCGGCTATATTTTTCTTACTTGGAGCAGAATTTCTAGGCGTAGTGCAGATCATCGTATACACAGGTGCTGTGGTCGTTTTATATGCATTTGCGATGATGTTTTTTGACAGCAGTAAAGAGTGTGAGCCAAAAAGTAACAAAAAAGCAAAGATCACCATCTATCTTTTAAGTAGTTTTATAGCGCTTCTTTTGATATTTATATTTTTAGCTCCTATTTATGGTGCAAAATTTGATGGATTAAGTCCTATTGCTAGCGAGCTTGGCAATATCGAGGCTATTGGAATTTTTCTTTTTAGCAAGTATTTGATCGCTTTTGAGATGTGTGCTGTAATGCTTCTTGTGGCAATGGTTGCTGGCATTATTTTGATACATAAAGATCTAAATACTAAAAATACGCTAGAGGAGATGCTATGATAGGGCTTACTCACTACCTCATCCTTGTAAGTCTGGTCTTTGTCATAGGGCTAGTTGGCATAATGCGAAGAAGAAATTTGATCATGCTATTTTTCTCAAGTGAAATTTTACTAAATTCAGCAAACATAGCACTCGCTGCCATCTCAAAATACTACTTTGACCTAACTGGGCAGATCATCGCATTTTTTATAGTAGCCATCGCAGCTAGCGAGGTCGCCGTGGGACTAGGGCTACTCGTACTTTGGTATAAAAAGACTGGCAGCATCAGTTTAGAGTCGATGACAAATATGAAAGGCTAAGAGATGATTTTATTTTGTATTTCACTATTTTTTCCGCTTCTTAGCTTTATCGTTTCTGGACTTTTTTCACATAGCAGTAAAAATTTTTTACTTGGTGTTTTTTGCTCACTTCTCATGATTATTAGCACAACCGCTTCGCTTATGCTAGCAGCCAGTCTTGGCATAGATGAACCGCTAAATTTATCACTAAAAGAGTTTATAAATTTTGGTGGTCTGGATTTAAATTTTGGCTTCTATCTTGACGCCATTAGCCTTGTTATGCTTAGCACTGTGGGTGTAGTAGCTAGTGTAGTGCATATCTATTCCATTGGCTACATGAAAGATGACGCAAGCTTTAACCGCTTTTTTAGTTATCTTGGGCTCTTTGTCTTTTGCATGAACGTCCTTGTATCAAGCGATAATTTCATAGGACTTTTCATCGGCTGGGAGGGTGTTGGACTTTGCTCGTGGCTACTCATTGGCTTTTGGTATAAAAGAGCTAGTGCAAATATTGCTGCAAACGAAGCCTTTATAATGAATAGAGTGGCTGACCTTGCGATGCTTGTTGGCATTTTTTATATATTTTATAGCTTTGGCTCACTTAAATTTAGCGAGGTTTTTAACGCCAGAAGCGACTTTAGTGGGCTAAATTTAGGCATCATCGCCACACTTCTTTTTATAGGTGCCATGGGTAAAAGCGCGCAGTTTCCATTTCACACTTGGCTTGCAAACGCCATGGAGGGACCAACTCCAGTCTCAGCACTCATCCACGCTGCGACCATGGTAACAGCTGGAGTCTATCTAGTCATACGTGCAAATTTTATCTTTACAAACGCGCCTGAAGTATCGCACTTTATCGCTTACCTTGGCACATTTGTAGCAGTTTTTGCGGCTAGTATCGCGCTTGTGCATAATGACCTTAAAAAAATCATCGCCTACTCGACGCTTTCGCAGCTTGGCTATATGTTCGTAGCTGCTGGTCTTGGCGCTTATAAGATCGCACTTTTTCACCTTGTCACGCACGCATTTTTTAAGTCACTTCTCTTTTTATGCGCTGGCAACGTCATGCACGCGATGAATGATGAGCTAAATATCAAAAAAATGGGCGGACTTTATAAATTTATGAAGCCAACCGCGCTTCTTTCTATCATCGCAAGCTGCGCACTAGCTGGCTTTTATCCATTTGCTGGCTTTTTTTCAAAAGATAAAATTTTAGAAGTCGCCTTTAGTGAAAATAAATTTTTATGGATCATTTTGCTCTTTGGTGCTGTGCTTACAGCATTTTATAGCTTTAGGCTCGTTATGCTAGTCTTTTTTACAAAGCCAAAGAGCGAGAAACACGCGCATGAAGCTAAAAACTATATGCTAGCTGGCATGGGTGTACTTGGAATTCTCTCAGCCATAAGTGGCTTTTTTTGGAGCAACTTTAGTGAGTTTTTAGAAAAAAGCTTAAAAGATTTTTCACTAAATTTATCTCACGGCAGCGAAATTTTTTTACTTATTTTAACACTTGGTCTAGTGCTAACAAGTGCTGGCTTTGCTGTATTTGCCTATAAAAAAGAAATTTTTAAAGAGAACATTTGTGAGAGTAGAATTTATAAAATTTTGCAAAGTGCCTACTTTATCCCAAAATTTTATGAGAAATTTTTTATAAATGGCTACATTTTGATCTCACAAATTTGTAAAAAGATTGATGAGATGATAATCGATCGTAGTGTCGATCTAGTCGCGATAGCACTAAATAAATTTGCATTTTTAGCAAACAAAATGCAAAGCGGCGACTTAAGCATTATGCTTAGATTTATGGTCGCAGGATTTGCCTTGCTTTTAAGCTTTATATTTTTATTAAACGGAGCCAAATAATGCTAAGTGTCATCATATTTTTCCCAGCAATAAGCGCAATACTTGGCTTTTTGATAGAAAATAAAAGCATCAAATTTTATGGAGCAAGTATCGCGTTAATTGAGCTTTTGCTTGCCATTTTTATCTGCGTAAATGTCGATTTTCAGGGTTATGACTTTGTTCTAACGCATCAAGTCCAGCTTATACAAAGCCTAAATATCAGCTATTTTGTCGGCATCGACACCATTTCGCTTGTGCTTATAGTCCTTAGCGCATTTATGAGCTTCATCTCTATCGCAGCCCTTAGCAATGATGGAAATTTAAAGCACCTTGTTATTAGCGTGCTATTTTTAGAGAGCACGATGATGGGCGTATTTAGTGCGCTTGATATGATCTTGTTTTATAGCTTTTGGGAGCTTAGCCTCATACCGCTACTTTACATCATCGGCGCATTTGGCAGTAAAAATAGAATTTACGCTGCGATTAAATTTTTCATCTATACATTTTTAGGCTCTGTCTTTATGCTAGTAGCGATCATCTTTATCGGCTATTTGTGCTATCAAAAAAGCGGCGTCTTTAGCTTTAATCTGCTTGATTGGTATAAGCTTGGTATCGGGCAAAGCGCTCAAATTTGGCTATTTTTAGCGTTTTTCTTTGCCTTTGGTGTGAAAACTCCGCTATTTCCATTTCACACGTGGCTACCTTACGCGCACGGGCAGGCTCCAACTATCGGCTCGGTACTGCTTGCTAGTGTGCTTTTAAAGATGGGTACTTATGGCTTTGTGAGATTTTCGCTCCCACTTTTTCCAGATGCGAGCCTACTTTTAAGTGGCTTTGTCTGCGTCATAGCCATCATTATGATCATCTACGCAGCCCTCGTTGCCTACGCACAAAGCGATATGAAACAAGTGATCGCTTATAGCTCCATTTCACACATGGGTGTCATCATGCTTGGCATATTTTCACTAAATTTAATAGGCCTTGGTGGCTCAATATTTTTGATGATAAGCCACGGTATCGTAAGCGGCGCGCTATTTTTGTTAGTTGGCATCATCTACGAAAGAGTTCATACCAAAGAAATTTGCGAATTTGGCGGCCTTGCTAAGGTGATGCCAAAGTATGCGCTTATATTTTTTATAGCAACACTTGCAAGTATCGGCCTGCCACTAACCATTGGCTTTGTGGGCGAGTTTTTGAGCCTGCTTGGCATCTTTAAGCTAAATAAGCTCTTTGCGCTACTTGGTGGCTTTAGCATCATCGTGGGCGCTGTTTATATGCTAGTACTTTATAAAAGAGTATTTTTTGGCGAGTGCAAGGAGAAAAATTTAAGCCTAAAGGATCTAAATTTCAAAGAGTTAGCCGCTCTTGTGCCGCTTTGCTTACTCATAATCGCTCTTGGTGTTGCACCAAATTTGATCCTAAAGCCACTTGAGCCAAGCGTGCAAAATATAATAAATAAAATGCAAACTAGAGCCGTAAATAGCGACACAAAAGATAAGATTTTATCTTTAAATGGCGGGAGCAAACTATGAACGAAATAGCCTTTTTAGACCTTAAAGAAATTTCTTTATCTTCGGTTGCTCCGATGCTTAGTATGATAATCTTTGCACTTTTTATCTTAATCGTTGGCACCATAAAAAAAGATCTTTCAAGAAATTTCTACTGCGTATTTTGTATCATCGCAATATTTGTAAATGTGGGCCTAATACTTGATTTTAACGGTCTTAGCCTTAGCTTTTGGGATATGCTTTTAGTTGATGGAGTTTCGGTCATCTCTCAAGTCATCATCCTAATCGCCTCGGCTCTTTTTATCCCGCTTGCACTTAGCACAAAAGAGTATTTTGAGTATAAAATTTACGAGTATTACGCTTTATTTTTGTTTATGATAGCTGGATTTTTATTTATGGTGAGCTCAAATAACCTACTCATCATCTTTTTAGGCCTTGAGATCAGCTCACTTTGCCTCTATACGCTAATCGCCCTTCACAACAAGGCAAAAAGCGTAGAAGCTGCCATTAAATACTTTGCTATGGGCTCGCTCTCGGCTGGCTTTTTTGCGATGGCGATAGCGATGTTTTATCTAGCGACAAACTCAATAGACATCGCCCGTATCGGTGTTGTGATAAAAGATCTTAGCCTAAATCAAAATTTGATCATTTTATTAGGCTGTGTTTTCATTGCCTCGGCTATTGGCTTTAAGCTCTCACTCATACCTTTTCACACATGGATACCAGACGTTTACGAGGGCTCAAATGCCCCACTAGCAGGCTATATGTCGATCGTACCAAAGGTGGCAGCATTTATCGTTGCGTTAAGAATTTTTGCGATGCTTGAAGGCTCACAAATTTTGTGGATAAAAGATATGCTCTACATCATCGCCGTGCTTACGATGAGCCTTGCAAACATCATGGCACTAGTGCAAAAAGACGTAAAAAGGATGCTTGCTTTTAGTTCCATAGCTCACGCTGGTGTCGTGCTTTGCGCGCTTGTGGCAAATTCTCATGAGGCAAATGTTGCCTTGTTTTTTTACTGGGTTATGTTTTTGTTTGCAAATTTGGGCGCATTTTCTATGCTCTGGGTGGCAAGGTGCGACGATGTCGTCTGCTGGGACAAGCGCTTTAAGCATCCATTTGAGAAATTTTCAGGGCTTATAAAAATTTTACCAAGCTACGCAGTTATAATGGGAATTTTCATGATCGCCCTTGCTGGCATACCGCCTTTTAGCGTCTTTTGGGGCAAGATGGTGCTTATCTCATCGCTTATCAAGTCTGATTACGTCGTACTTAGCGTCATTATCATGATAAATTCTGCCATTGCGATTTATTACTATTTAAAGCTAATCGTCTTTATGTTTCTAAAAGAGCCGATCGTAAAAGATAAAAATCTCTACACCGCAAATATCTCGATGGCGCTAAAAGTAATTGTTGGCATTGCAGTAGCTGGAACGGCCTTTTCATTTTTATTTTCTGGAGCGATTTTGGAATTTATTGAGCATTTTGTCTTTGCTTCAGGATTTTAGAAAATTTAACTATAATTGCGGCATGAAAAAGCTCTTAATTATTTTATTTTTTCCGCTTTATCTAACCGCTTTTAATCTTAGCCTAAATAGCGGCGCAAATGGTGATAAACCTTATAGCGTTCTTCAGCTAAGCGATGAGCAAGAATTTGAATGCGTGGAGCAAATTTTAGCTTACGATACCAAACGCTATGTCTGCATGCTTGATGATGAAATTTTGCCAAAAATTGAAGATACGACACTGCCATTAATGGATATAAAATATAAAAAGCAAGATGGCAAGCTTTTTATCGTCATAATGCCAAAAGCACCGTCAAAACTGCTAAATATAAAAACTGAGCTTTATAGTAGCCAAAACGTACAAGATAGCCCAAAAACAACCATTTCAAAACACTTTAGCATAATTATAGATACTTCGCTCAGTGAAAATAGCAAAAGAAAGTCTGGGCTAAATTTTAAACCTGATTTTAAAGATATGCTAAATCCTAGTATCGGAGCGCTTGATCTTAACAAAGCTCCTATTGCTGGGCTTGATAGTAATGACATTGATATCTACATAAGTATAAAAAGAGCTTATGAAAAGGGCGCTTATGAAAATGTAGTAAAAGATACTCAAACAGCAATAAAAAGGCATCCAAATAGCCTTTTTTCAAGTGAATTTTTACTATTTCGTCTAAGGGCTCTTGATAAAATTTTTGAGACAAAAAATGAGTTTGAAGAGATCGAGCCAAAAGACATCGTAAGTGAAGGTAGGGCTTGGATCAGAAAATTCCCATCTGATGAAAACTATCCAGAGGTGCTATATCTGATCGCCAGAGCCTACCTAAAAGATAGCATCGCAAGTGATGCAAAATATATGCTTGATATCTTAAACGAAGAGCACGCAAACTCAAAATTTACAAAACTTGCAGCGCTTGATTATGCTGATTATCTCTACAAGATAGGCAGACAAAAAGAGGCACTAAAAGACTATGAAAAAGTGCTTTACTCCACAAACGACATCGACCTTGCAAGTAGAACAGCACTAAGCCTAGCTGATGCAAATATCGATAAAGAAAAATTTGATGAAGCAAAGAAATTTATACTAAAAATCGCAAATGCGAATGAAAAATTTTTTATGAATAACCCAACGAAGTCGATGAATCTTGCAACTACATTTGCAAGTAAAGATATGCCTGATGTGGCTGCTAAAATTTATGAAATCTTGATAAATAATAGCGATAGAACGAAAGATTTTTATGAAGTTGCTTTAAAAAATTTAGCACTCAATCTAGCCAAAACAAAAGATGAGAAAAAAGCATACGAATACTTAAATAGATATGAGACAGAGTTTAAATATGGTGATTATATCGATGAGGTGACTAAAGCAAAAGATGGGTTGTTTTTTGAAGAAAAGGATAAAAATGCTACTGCACTTCATGCTAGATATAAAGAGCTAATTGAAAAATATGCTGGGACAAATATTAGTCAAAAGGCTCTAATAAGCGAGCTTGAGCTGGATATTAAAGAGCGTAAATTCTCCGATGCACTATCTTACAAAACCATGGCAAAAGATGGAAATTTAAGCAGGGCAATGGAGCTGATAAATGAGGCTGCGCTAGAGCTTACAAAAGAGTATTTTATAAAAGATGATTGTACAGCTGTTATAAATTTACTTGAAAACTACGATATAAATAAAATCTCATTACCGCAATTTAAGCTCTTTAACTGCTATTACAGAACGGCCCGCTACAACGATGCACTTGAGCTCGCAAAAGCTCATGCAAAAGATGAAAATTTAGAAGATAGAGTCGAATGGCTTGTAAATTTGAGCAAAATTTTATATAAAAATAAAGACTACGAGCATGCGATTATTGCTGCAAATGACGCGCTTTCACTTGGCTCATCAGTCGAATACTCAGATCCAACACCATCTCTTTTTGACAGGTTTTACTCATTGCTTGCATTAAAACGCTTTACGGAGGCGATCTCAACCATTAGTGCTATCGAGCAACTAAGAGGCCAAGACTTTAAGATTATCGAAGCATATACAGCTATAAGTGACTATGCGATGAAAAGTAATGACTACGCTATCGCCACAACGTATGCCAAAAAAGCTCTTGAGCTACAAACAAAAGCCAAGATAAATACATTTTCACCAAAGATAAATTTTAACTACTCGGAAGCTTCACTAAAGACAGATAACCTAGGTGAGGCACTTGATGAGGCGAAATTTATACTGAACATGAAGCTTGAGCCAGAAGATCGCTTACATGCTTTAAATTTGATAAGCGAAATTTATATAAGGCAAAAGCAGTTTAAGTTGGCTAGGCCTTATTTAAATGAGTGCTCTGACTCAAATTTTGTAAGCCCGTATAAAGATGCTTGCAAAGCTAAGCTTGATATGATAGGCAAAAACTAAATACAAAAAGATAGCTTGTTTGCTAGTTTTATATTTGAGCTTAAAATTAGTAGGCTTTATTTTTGCTATTTAAATTGAGCTTTCTTTATAATTGAGTCTTTAATATTTTTTACATTGCCACCAAATACTCTTTATATTATAAAAAGAACTATATTTATCGTAAGCCTTAATGTATTTTTAACGCACGAGCCCCAGTATGATCTTAAATTTTAAGTACCTTTCTCATAAGCAAGAGAATTGGCCATTTTATTATCAAATATAGGCTGTTTTATGTTTTATGAGCTTAAAAATTAAAAATGCTTAATGAGTTTTGCCCAATAGATCAAAGCAAAAACAACTTGTAACGCTCTGTAATCACGTTTCCATGATGTACTTTTATTATATTTATAAAGATTTTTTAGCTTAATTGTAAATTAGCTTCTAAAATTTATCACTCATTACACACTAATTAAACAACATTATAAAAATTGGTTTTTACATTTTTAGTAGCAATTCGCTAAGCAAATAAGTATACATTTTTAAGAAATTTTCTATAAAAATTTCTGTGTAGCAAATTAAAAAGAAAAAAGGATTAGAAAAATGGTGACCCATACGAGACTCGAACTCGTGTTACCAACGTGAGAGGCTGGTGTCCTAACCGCTAGACGAATGGGCCAAAATGGATGGTGCCCCGTGTAGGCCTCGAACCTACGACCCCATCATTAAGAGTGATATGCTCTACCAACTGAGCTAACGAGGCAAGATTAAATAGTAATAATAAATCTTAAAGTGTTATCTTAGAACATATAATCTTAAAATTTAATTTGACACTCAATAATGGGTGCTTTATGAGACATGACCTTAACCTAAGGTTTAATAGATGGCGCAGCGGACGGGGCTCGAACCCGCGACCTCCGCCGTGACAGGGCGGCATTCTAACCAACTGAACTACCGCTGCACCTAAAAATGGTGGTCGCTATAAGACTCGAACTTATGACATCCACCT
>NZ_JAAKYZ010000008.1 GCF_015229955.1 Campylobacter concisus | reverse complement strand
ATTCATTAAAAGAGTTAATAAATTTATCCATATTCTCTTTATTTAATAAATTTATACCAAGCTTATCATCTTTATCTGCATTAGACTGATTATTAGAGCTCTCTTCTTTTGCATAAATTTGATAGCTCTTATTTGTCTTTTCATCACTTTTTAGCTCTTTGCTTAGTTTGTCGTCTTCATATATATTTATCTCATTTGATGAGATATTTTTATTTATATATAAGTAACTATCATTTTTTATTAAAGCATCGTCTTTATTATCACTAAGCTTTAATTTAGCATCAAATGCCTTCTCTTTTATAGCATGCTCAAACTCATATATAACTAGCTTATCATCTTTAAATTTAATATATAAAGGTATCTTTATATCTATTCTTATATGATTTTTGCCATATCTTGTATAAAACTTAAATTTATCCTTATCGCCTTCAAGATATGCAAAAAATACTATAGCATGACCACCTTGTTTTAGCTTATCTAGATCATCTTTTTGTATAACATCTGAAATTTTAAATGTTATCTCTTTACCTTTTTGATCTTTTAAGACTACTACATCTTTTGGATTTGATTTGGATAGCTCATCATACTCTTTACTTTTTATTACCTTATATCCCCAAAGTATCTCTTTATATCTCTTACTACCTTTTTCTTGTTTATATATAGCCTTTAAGCATATTGGCTCATTTGTCTTAAATGGATACTCACTATCAGAGATTACATTTGTTATATGATCTGTTATATCTCTTAACGAGACCTTATTGCTATAGCAAAAGTTAGAGCTACTCTTATCTTGATATCCTAAAGATATTACAGCTGTATCAGTGTGAGCATGAATATCTTTAGTGCTATAAACTTTACTTAGATCACTTGAATAAAGTATAAATTTAGTATCTCCTTTATTCTCTTTATCTATTGGGATATTAAATGTAGCTGTATATGAGTTCTTGATATCTGAGTCTTCATTTTTTACTAAAGATATACTCTCATATATACTTTTATCAAAGCAGTGATGAAGATATATCTTATCTATATCTTCACTTGCCTTACCATCTTCGTTTTCAATGATAAGATTGTTTATTGTAAGAGTAAGACCTGAACTTGATGCTGATGTAGGCACTACATTGTTGCCATGAGCTAGACGAAGCTTTATATCAAACATAGCTGAGTCTTTATCATCTCTTAGGGTAAAGTTATTCTCTTTGGCGAAATTTAATAAAGAGAAATTTAGGTGTTTGTTTTTGGATGTTTGGTCTTCAAAGTACTTCATACTTATAATGCCATCTTCTAGTTTATACTCTATATCATCGCTATTTTGCTTTATGCTAGTAAAGGTAGCACCATTTATCTTATCTTCTTCATTTTTGTTTTCTTGATAGAGTATTACCGTATCTTTGCTCTTTGCATTTTTAAATTTTATCTCTTCATTTTTACTATCTTCGTAAGAGTCAAATTTAAAGTCAGTAAGTATTAGCTCACATAAATTTACCTTGCCATAGTTTGGTCTACTAGAATTTAGCTCTTTTGGGTTTAGCTCACTGCAATCAAATGGAGTCTGACTAGCTAGCACAACGGTAAATTCGCTCTTTTTAGGTTGAAAGACTCTAATAGGAGTTGTCATCTTTCTTGGACATAGCAAGAGTATATTTTCTTGTTTGTAAAATTCCTCCTCTCTTTGCCTTAAAAGCTTATTTATTCTTGAAGTGTTTGAAGCATTTGAGCTGATTAAATTTACGCAGTATACATTTTCAAGGTTGAAGGTCTTTGTACTTTGAGTGCTTAATAAAGAATTTATCTTTGTAACAAATGGCTGAAATAAAGCCTCACACTTTGATACATCTGATGCGTTTAAATTTGATCCATTTTCTTGAAGCTTCATAAATTCTAAATGAGTGACGTTTTGGATGATCTCTTTATTGTTTTGGTTTTTTGATTTATATTTTACTTTGGATATATTTAAATGGCTAAAAACATCTATGCACTCGGCAAAATTAACATTTTGTTCATCACTTTCATAAAGCCCAAACTGAGTTGAAATTTTTTCTCGCAAAAGAGATATTTTATTGCTTGCTTCATCACTAAAGCTTTCATATGCTAGCCAAAACCAGGCCTTAAAACGATTTTTGCTTTTGATGTAGCTTGCTAGGGATGGATCAATATTGCTTTTCTTACTGATATAAAGAAGTGCTAAAAGTGCGACATGCTCTCTTGAAATTTGACCATTTTGCGTATCGGAAGTAAGTGAAACGGCTTGTAAATTTTTAAGCGGAGAGTTATTTAATTTTTGATTTATCTCTTGGATTAGCGGCGTAAGCTTTTGCTCCAAGATGGCATTTAGCTGATCTTCCGAGCTAAATTCAAACTCAGGCAAAGTATCGGCACCTCCAGACTTTGCATAAGCCCCTTTTGCGGCATCATTTATCTTTTTAAAAAGTTCATCTGTGTCTATCTTTTCTATGGTAGTCTTACTTGTGGTGTTAGCAATAGTTTGCTTGACATCTTTTATGACTTTGTCTTTGTTGTTTTTATAAATTTGAGCACAAATAAGTTCTATATCATCTTTTAGGCTAAAGCCATATCCAATAAGTAGTTTGTTGTTAGATATAAATGGTCTGCTTATGTCATTGTCATATGAAAATTTTATAATATCTATTAAATTTCTTTTAAAATTTACATCATTTCTGGGCGTTAGAGGCATTAAACTTCCTTGGAAATTTTTGCTAAATATTAGCACAAACTTAAAAAGTATTCAACAATAAAACTTTATAGTAAAAATTTATGTCAAAAACACAAATTTGCATGTTTTTATTTTTGACAAGGCTACTTAAAAGGGCTTGTAAATTTAAAGCGCCTTTATAAACTCTTTAAATTTATCGCCTCGCTCGGCATAGCTCTTAAACTGATCAAGGCTCGCAGCTGCCGGGCTAAGAAGTGCTATCTCGCTGGTCTTTAGCTCTTTATTTATCTCATTGACAGCATTTTGTAAAAAATCGCATTTTAAAGCCGGTATGCCAAATTTAGTCGCTAATTTCATAAGTTTGTCACTATTTGAGCCAATGGCGTAAATTTTTACTCTTAAGCTCTTTAAGTCTTCAAAAAGTAGCGTCATGTCAACACCCTTATCATCGCCGCCAAGTATTAGATGTATGAAATGATCTTTGTAGCGTTTTACAGCCTGTATGCTCGCATCAATGTTAGTCGCTTTTGTGTCATTGACCCAGGTTTTGCCATTTTTATCGCTAAATTCTTCGAGCTTGTTTGCTTCAATAACAAATGTGTTTAAAAGCTCCACGTCGCAGCGGTCAAATAAAATTTTCTCCACCGCAAGTGCTAGCAGCGCATCAAGCAAAAATGGCGTTTTAAAATTTATACTATCTACGCTTACACCGCAAAATTTAGCCAGATCGCTCTCGTCTTTGTAAGCGATCACTTTTGCCTTTGTTGGCGTATTGGCGTAAATTTCAGGCACGATCACCACGCTACTTTCGCTCATACTAGCAAGCGGCTTTAGCTTAGCCTTTTCGTACTCGCTCATGTCGCCATGCCAGCTTAGATGATCTGGAGTGATCGGCAAAAGCACGTAGATACCAGGTGTAGCGTGATTTGTGTAGTGAAGTGTAAATGAGCTAGTCTCAAGTATCCAAATTTTAGCGTTTGAGTCTAAATTTGCCAGCGCGATGCCAACGTTGCCGCCCATGACTGAGCCCTTGCTCCCTAGTAGGTGCTGTGTCATCTTGGTTGTCGTAGTCTTGCCGTTTGTGCCGCTTATCCAGATATTAAATGGCAGATTTTCTTTATAAATTTCATAAAAATAGTCATACTCGCTTACCAAATTTCTAGCTTTTTTAATAAGCTCGTGATGAGGCGGGATACCTGGACTTGGTATCTCTAGGCTGCTTTTTGCTGGATCAAATTCGCTAACTGGCAAAAAAGCGTTGCCAAACTCATCTTTTGAAATTTCACTAAATTTATCATCATAGATATCCCAAAGGCCGTCCTTTATGAAATTTTTAGCGATCGCCTTTATCGTGCCACCGTAGCCAAATAGCGATTTTCTCATGACTTTCCTTATCTGATCTTTAGCGCAGTTAATGCGATTAGATTTGCTAAAAGTGCGATGATCCAAAAGCGAACGATGATCTTATTTTCCGCCCAGCCTTTTATCTCAAAATGGTGATGTATAGGCGCCATAAGAAAAATTCTGCGTTTAAAAATTTTAAAGCTGCCAACCTGCAAGATGACGCTTAGTGTCTCAACGACAAAGATGAGGCCGATGATAATGAGTAAAATTTCATTTTTGGTCGCAACGCCCATAAAGCCGATATATGCGCCAACGCTTAGGCTGCCGCTATCGCCCATAAAGACCTCGGCCGGATGGCAGTTAAACCACAAAAAGCCCATGAGTGAGCCAATGAGCGCAGAGGCAACGACGACGCTCTCGCCAACGCCTGAGATCTTTGGTAAAAGTAGGTACGAGCTAAAGACAGCGTGGCCACAGATGTAGGCAAAAACGCCAAGTGTCAGAAGCGAAAATATAGATGGCACAGTAGCTAGCCCGTCAAGCCCGTCTGTTAAATTTACTGAATTTGAAGCAGCGACTATGACCAGTGTCCAAAAGAAAATGGCAAAAATTTTCATGTCAAAGATCGGTTGCTTATAAAATGGTAGGTAAAATTCAGTGTTTAACTCTTTGCTAAAGTACAAAAATGATGCGATCAAAAAGGCGATGAGAAACTGAAAAAAGAGCTTTGCTTTTGGGCTTAGGCCGGCGTGATTTTTTGCTCCTAAAATTTTGCTGTAATCGTCCTTGTAGCCAAGCAGCGTAAAGCAAACTAGGCAAAAGAGAGATGTTAAGACAAATGCGTTATCAAGCCTTGCGCAAATTACCGTGGAAAGTACGGCTGTGAAGACAAAAACAAGTCCGCCCATGGTCGGCGTTTTGGCCTTTTTTTGGTGAGTTTGTGGGGCAAGCTCGTAGATAGGCTGGGCGGCGTTTTTTGCCTTTGCCCAAGCGATAAATTTGGGCATCAAATAAGTTGTGAGTGCAAAAGCGATGAAAAAAGCGATACCAGCACGAACGGTGATGTATTGAAAGATATTAAAATTTAAAATTTCATAGATATAGTAAAACATGAGAGCCTTTATTTTTAAAAAAAAGCAATTTTAGTATAATGGCCTTAAAAATTATCTAAAATTAAGGATAAATTTTCAAAATGAGTCAAAAAACTATTTTAATAATAACTGATGGTATTGGATTTAATAAAAGCGCTAAATTTAACGCATTTGAGGCGGCTAAAAAGCCAAATTACGAGAAATTTTTTAAAGAAATTCCAAACTCGCTCATAAAAACCTCTGGAAACGCTGTGGGACTACCTGAAGGGCAGATGGGAAACAGCGAAGTAGGGCATATGTGTATAGGAAGTGGGCGAGTTTTGTATCAAAATTTGGTCAAAATTTCACGCAGCTTCGCTGATGGCTCGATAGCAGAAAATGAAGCGCTAAAAGCTCTTTTTAAAAAGTGCAAAAAGATCCACATCATAGGGCTTTATAGCGATGGCGGCGTGCACTCACATATGGAGCATTTTGATGGTATGTGCGAGCTTGCTAGCAAAAATGGCTGCGAGGTTTTTGCCCACGCTATCACCGACGGACGCGACGTTAGCCCAAATAGTGGTATAAATTTTATAAAAAGTTTGGAAGCTAAATTTAAGGTAGCTACCGTTTGTGGGAGATTTTATGCGATGGATAGAGATAAACGCTGGGAGCGCGTAAAAGAGGCCTATGATAGCTTGGTAAAGGGAGCAAATTTAAGCAGCTTATCGCCTAGCGAATATCTACAAAAAAGCTACGATGAGGGCGTGACAGATGAGTTTGTAAAGCCAGTAAGCTTTAATGGCTTTAAAGGCATAGGCGAAGATGACGGCGTGATCGTAATAAATTTTAGAAATGATAGAGCAAGAGAAATTTGCCAGGCTCTGGGCGAAGAGAAATTTAGCGAGTTTGAGCGACCTTTTGCTATCAAAAATCTAATTACTATGACCGAATACGACGCAAATTTTAAATTTGATGTGCTATTTAAAAATGAAAAGATAAAAAATACCCTAAGCGAGGTCATAGCAGCTGCTGGGCTAAGGCAGCTTCACACTGCTGAGACTGAAAAATACGCCCACGTAACATTTTTCTTTAATGGCGGCGTCGAGGAGTTAGCCAGCAACGAAACGAGGGTGCTAATCCCTAGTCCAAAGGTAAAGACCTATGATGAAAAGCCAGAGATGAGCGCAGCAGAAGTTTGCAAAGCCGTGCTAAAAGGTATGGATGACGAGCAAGATTTTATCGTGGTAAATTTCGCAAATGGCGATATGGTGGGACACACTGGCAACTATGAGGCCGCTATAAAAGCGGTAGAGGCAGTAGATACGGCTCTTGGAGAAATTTACGCTAAAGCAAAAGAGAAAAACTATGCGATGATCATCACGAGCGATCACGGAAACTGCGAAGAGATGCGCGATAGCAGCGGTGAGCTACTGACAAACCACACGACCTACGACGTCTTTTGTTTTGTGATGGCTGATGGAGTAAAAAAGGTAAAAAATGGCGGTCTAAATAATATCGCTCCTAGTGTTTTAAAGATCATGGGGCTTGAAATTCCAGCTGAGATGGACGAGGCGTTAATATAAAATAATGGAACTAGTCGAGTTTTTTGGAGCGGATAAAGTCATAACCTTTATGCTCCTTTTTGCACGTCTTAGTGGGCTTATTGTATTTTTTCCATTTTTTTCTCACAATCAAATCCCACTTAGTATAAAAACTTTGCTAGTTTTTGCTCTTTGTGTTGTGCTTTTTCCGCTCTCACACGCTCATGAGCATGCTATAAATTTTTTGATTATGGAAATTTTAAGTGAGGCTATGCTCGGACTTTGTGCTGGGCTTTTGCTAAATATCGTTTTTGCAATACTTCAAATGGCTGGCGAGCAGATCTCGATGATTATGGGTTTTTCGATGGCTTCAGTGCTTGATCCACAAACCGGTACAAATTCACCAGTGATCGCAAATATTTTAAATTTTATCGCGCTTCTTGCATTTTTGATGCTTGATGGGCACCATTTAATATTACAGTTTTATTCCACTTCACTTTCTGCTATACCGCTTGGAGATTTTTATCCAAGAAGTGGTGTGATGAGCTACGCCCTAAAGCTTTTTGGCAATCTTTTTATGTTTGGATTCGTTCTGGCTTTTCCTATCATCGCGCTTTCTATACTTTCAGATGCTATTTTTGGCATGCTTATGAAAACCATGCCACAATTTAACCTATTAGTCGTTGGCTATCCTATTAAGGTAAGTATCGGCTTTTCGGTTTTGATAGCTATTTTAGCTGGCATTATAAAAATCATAACTGATATGATGGTGCAGATTTTAAACGATATGCCAGCACTATTTTTTTAAGTAAATAGCAATGAAATTTATCATAGAATACAGCCTCAAGCTCTTCAAGGAGGGATCATGAAAGTTGCACTTGTAAACAAAAACCCAGCAGTTTCTCGTCTTATAACGTTAAGTTTAAATAAGCTAGGCATAGAATATAGCGAATTTGACGATGTTAATAGTGTTGGAGATCAATTTGATTATATTATCATCGATAGTGATATGGATAGCAGTGATGTTAATTTAAATCAAAAGATAATGTATCTAGCACCTAGAGGCGGTGAAAAGCCTGATTTTGCTGATGTTATGCTTGAAAAGCCCTTTTTACCAACAGAATTTATTAGTTTATTTGAACAAAACAAAAATACTGACAATGATAAAGAACTTGAACTTGGACTAGATGAGTCTGCAAATTTTAATGACTTTGACGAAAGCAATAAAAACTTTGATGATTTAGAAAATTTTGAGCTTCCAGAAATTGATATGGGTCTTGAAAATTTAGCAAAAGAAGATGATGAAGCAGATAAATTTGATAACGAGGCTTTAGATGACGAGTTTTTAAAAGAGGAGCTAAGTGAACTAGAGGCCGAGGATTTAAAGGATAAAGATATCAGTTTTGATGAAACAGATACTGAACTTATAGATGATGATATGATAAATGACATAGCTAGCAAATATATGGCTGATTCAGAAGATATAGACAAATCCTTAGAGCAAAACAATGAGCCGCCTGCGATAAAAGAAGAGCATAGCAATGACTTTGATGAGCTTAGTTCGCTTGTGGATGAGATAGATGATATGGGTGAGAGCGACTTGGCGGATGAAGAGGCTAAAAACGAGCTTGATAAAATGGTCGAGCAAAATTCTCAAAATTTAGAAACTGCCGAGCTTAATGAAGATTTTGTAGATGATATAAGTCAAAGTAAAAAAGAGCTCAGTGAGATCGAATCTTTGGATAAAGAGCTAAACGAAGAAGCTAGTGAAGATAGCGAAAATTTTGATGAGCTAGAGACTGATTTTGGTAGTGATGAAAATTTTGAGCCTGAAAGCAGCGAGGCAAATTTGATAGATGAAGCTAGTCAAAATTTAGAGGAAGATATAGATGAAGAATCTACCAAAGAAGCAGAGGAGATTTCTTTGGATGAAGATATAGACCTTGAAAAAGGGTCAGCCAAAGAAGATCATGAAGAAATTTCTGAAGAAGTCCTTGCTCAAGAAGATCTAGGTATGGTAGATGAGGTATTTGAGGAAGAAAATTTTAAAGAAGAGACGTTGGGTAGCCCAAATTTTGATGTAGCGTCTATTGAAGAAATAGATGAAAATACGATGCAAGCAGCATTTGGATTAAATATTGCTCCACAAACTAGCTCATGCGATGAAACAAAAATCGATGCTAACTATAAAGAAGAGCTAACCAAAAAGATCACAAAACACGTCCATGAGTCGTTAAATGAAAGCTCGCTAAGAGATGTGCTAAAAGATATGAACATAAAGATAAATATAAGTTTTGAGGAAAAGTAGTTGCAAGGACAAATTTTAGTAGTTTCTGGGCCTAGTGGAAGTGGGAAAAGTACGCTTTTGGGTCGTCTTTTAAAGGAAGAGAAGGATCTTTATTTTTCTATTTCAAGTACGACAAGGGCAAAAAGAGAAGGCGAAGTCGATGGAGTGGATTACTATTTTATAAAAGAAGATGAATTTAAAAGCGGCATAGAAAAGGGTGAATTTTTAGAATGGGCACAGGTGCATAAAAACTATTATGGCACGAGTCTAAAGCCTGTTTTAGCAGCACTTGAGGCTGGAAAGATAGTGATATTTGATATCGATGTGCAAGGCTTTCATATCGCACTTGAAAAATTTAAAAGCTACATAACTTCGGTTTTTATAACAACTGCAAATAAAAAAGAGCTTAAAAAACGCTTGAAAAACCGCGGAACTGATAGCGACGAAACGATAGAAAATCGCCTAATGAACGCGATTGGCGAGATGGAGCACATCTTAGAATATGATTATTTTTTGGTAAATGATGACATTGAAAAGAGTTATAAAGGCCTAAAATCAATTCTTAGAGCGATGAGGCTAAAAAGTACGAAAATAGACTTAAGGCGCGTTATTGATGAGTGGATAGATTGCTAGAAATTCAGGAATTTATGATAACATTTTGAAAAATTTATTGAGGAGAAAAAATGGGTTCTTTTAGTATTGGTCACTGGCTAGTTGTTTTAGCGATTATTGTTTTACTTTTTGGAGCAAAGAAGATCCCAGAACTTGCAAAAGGACTAGGCAAAGGCATAAAGACTTTTAAGGCTGAGATGGAGGACACAACCCCTGAAAAGAGCGAAAAAGTCGAGCATAAAGAAGAGAGTGCTCCTAGTCAAAAGATAGAAGAAACAACTAAAAACGCATAGGTTTTAGAGTTGAAAAATAAAATAAAAGCTGAAATTTCAAAGGTTTTAGAGCGTGAATTTGTGCTTGAAAAGCCAAAGGATAAAAATTTAGCCCACTATGCAACGCCACTTTTTAGCCTTGCAAAGGAGCTAAAAAAGTCTCCAGTTATGATAGCTAGCGAGTTTGCTGATAAATTTAGTGACAGTAAGATAGTCGAAGCCAGTGCGGTAAATGGATATTTAAATTTCAAGCTAAAAAGCGAGTTTTTAGATGAAATTTCAAAGCAAATTTTGCTAGACAGCGAAAATTTTGCAAAAGAAGATGTGAAAAAAGATAGCTATTTAATAGAATACATTAGCGCAAATCCAACTGGGCCACTTCACATCGGACACGTTAGAGGCGCAGTTTATGGCGATACTTTGGCAAGACTTGGCAAAAGACTTGGCTACGCTATCTCAACAGAATACTACATAAACGACGCTGGTAATCAAATCGACCTGCTTGGCACTTCTATATCGCTTGCGGCAAAAGAGCAGCTTTTTAATGAAAGCATCGTCTATCCAGAGAAATACTACCGCGGAGATTATATTTTAGATATTGCTAAGCTTGCAAATGAGAAATTTGGCAAGGAAATTTTTTATGACGAGAGCAGAAACCTTGAGCTTGCCGAGTTTGGCAAGGATATCGTACTTGAGATCATCAAAAAAGATTTAGCAGATGTTGGGATATTTATAGAGAGCTGGGCTAGTGAGAAGGCTCTTTATGACGGCCTAGAGCCAACTATAAATAAGCTAAAACGTTCAAATCAAATGTATGAAAAAGAGGGCGCTACTTATATCGCTTCAACCACGCTTGGTGATGATAACGATAGGGTTGTGGTTAGAAATGACGGCAGACCAACATATCTAGCTGGCGACATTATCTATCATAATGCTAAATTTGAGAGAAATTTTGACCACTACATAAACATTTGGGGCGCGGATCACCACGGATATATCGCAAGACTAAAGGCTGCGATAAATTTCCTTGGATACGATGAAAACAAGCTTGAAGTGATACTTATGCAGATGGTTAGTTTGCTAAAAGATGGCAAGCCATACAAGATGAGCAAGCGTGCTGGTAATGCTGTGCTAATGAGCGATATCGTAAGTGAGATCGGTGCTGAGGCACTTAGATTTATCTTTATAAGCAAGGCAAATACGAGTAGTTTGGAATTTGACGTAGATGAGCTTAAAAAAGAGGATAACTCAAATCCTATCTTTTATATAAACTATGCTCATGCTAGGATAAATCAAGTCTTTGCAAAGGCTGGGAAAAATATTCAAGATATAATCAATGCAAACTTCGAATGCCTAGATGAAAATGCGAAAAATTTACTTTTTGAGGCGCTGATATTGCCAGAAATTTTAGAAGATGCTTTTATCTCAAGGCAACTTCAAAAGATCCCAGACTATCTAAAGTCGCTGGCTGCTAGCTTTCATAAATTTTATAATGAAAACCGTGTGGTTGGAAATGAAAACGAGGATAGCTTACTAAAAGTTTTTGCAGTTGTCGCTATCTCGATAAAAACAGCATTTAATATAATGGGAATTACGGCTAAAGATAGGATGTAGAATTTACATTTATTTTGGCTAAAAGCAACAAAATTAAATTTGAAAAAAGGTTTATTTAAAATATCTCAAACTCATGATGCTCTTTAGAATTTAAACGCCTTTTTTCTCAAATACAATCGCAATAGTTTTTACTATGATCGTTATCTCTAGCCAAAGTGACCAGTGTTTGATGTAGTAAAGGTCGTACATGAGCTTTTGTTTTGCGTCGTGTGTATTTGAGCCATAAGGATAGTTTACCTGCGCCCAGCCAGTAATCCCTGGGCGAACAATGTGACGTTCATTGTAGTAAGGTATCTCTTTTTCAAAGAAATTTATCCAGTGTCTTCGCTCAGGCCTTGGACCTATTAGATGCATTTGCCCTCTAAAGACATTTATACACTGCGGCACCTCGTCTATACGAGTTTTTCGCATAAATTCGCCAAATTCAAATGCTCTCTCGTCATTTTCGCTAGCAAATTTTGCCCCATCTTTCTCGGCATCTTCCATCATCGATCGAAATTTTATGCACTCAAATTCTCTATTGTCCAGCCCAACTCTACTTTGTAAAAAGTAAAGGCTTCCGGGTGATTGCTCGTCTATCTTTCTCTTTACATAAAATTTTAGACCAAAAAGCAAGATAAAAAGCACCAAACAGCTAGCATAATCGATCATTCGCTTGAGTGCGTAAGCAAAAGCACCATAAGGCCTTATTTCATCTAAAAAATTAAGATTTTCGCCATTTTCTGGGATATAACATTTGTGTAGATAAATTTCTAAAAAATTCTCTACGTTTAGAAATTTTATCTTTTTATACTTTGTCTTAAACTGCAAAAGCGTGAGAAATCTAACCAATTTGCTATCGACTGGTTTTGCGGTATTTAGTACGATCAGCCTTTGATTGCCTGATTTTATAAGATTTTCTAGCGCACTTCGCAAGGCTTTTGCGTCGCTATTTTCATGGGATAAAAAATTTACTTGACCAAATTTCTTTCTAAGCTTTTCTAGTTCTAGGCTGGTAAAAGTATATTTTTCGCCAAGGATGATCATGGGCCTATCCCTTTATCTTTATTTTAAATTTGCATTATAAAATTCGTCTAATTATACCCAAACGTGCTAATTGCATTTTTAAAAAATATATTAAGGTTAAAATATGTCTCATAAATTTCTTGCTGTGCTTGTTTTAGCGCTGATCTCTGCCATTTCTTTTGCGCTCTCAAACACGATTTTAGCTAAATTTCACACCAGCCCGCTCATTATCTCTATCATTTTAGGCGCCATTTTTGCAAATCTTTTCACCAAACAGACACAAATTTTAAAATCTAGTGGCGTCGTAGCGATCGCTGGGAAGCAAATTTTAAGGCTTGGCATCATACTTTTTGGCTTTAATATAAGCCTTAGCGAGATCGCAAGTGTCGGCACTCTTGGCGTGATATATGCAGCTTTTATGGTCTTTGCGACCTTTTGTTTTGCACTTTTTACCGCTAAGGCTTTGGGGCTTAGCAAAGATAGTGCCGTGCTCATTGGCTCAGGGGCTAGTATATGTGGTGCAGCTGCTGTTATGGCTACTCAAAATGAGATAAAAGCAGACGCAAACAAGCTTGCTATCGCCATTTGCACGGTGGTGCTCTTTGGGACGATTGGTATGTTTATCTATCCATTTATCGCTAAATTTCTAGCTCTCACGCCACACCAAACCGGCTTTTTTATCGGTGGCTCACTTCATGAGGTAGCCCATGTAGTCGCAGCCTCAGCAGCATTTGATAGCACAGCAAGCAGCACCGCCGTCATCATAAAAATGCTTCGTGTCATCATGCTAGTACCATTTTTGTTTTTGTTAAATTTCTTAAATTTAAGCCAAAATAGCGGTGGCTCAAAGCTAAAGAGCATACCTTGGTTTGCGCTATTTTTCTTAGTGGCGATCTGCGTTAGATCTTTGCCATTTTTCCCTGAAAATTTGGTGCAAATTTTAAAGCTAACCGCTAGCATATGCCTTTGCGTTGCGATGTGTGCTTTGGGATTTGGGATAGATAGGAATATATTTAAAGCGACGGGCAAAAAACCATTTTTGCTAGCATTTTTTATATTTTTATGGCTTATTTGCTCATCGCTTGTTTTAGTTAAGACTCTTTACTAGTTTTTAGTTTTTGCAAAAACTCTTCGATGTTGTATTTTGCTCTGTAAGCTGGACTTAAAAGATGTATCAAAATGTCTCCAAGGTCCATCACGATCCAATCAGGCGAGCTCTCAGTCCCTATAAATTTTTCTCCAAGAGGTTTAAGCTCCTCTTTTAGATCCTCGCTCAGTGAGTAAGCATGCCTCTCACCAAGCGTTGTAGCGATAACTACGGCTTTTACGAAATAATCATCTCCACTCATATCAAATACTTGTATCTCTTCAGCCTTTTTTGAGTCTAAAACCTTAACTATACTTTCGGTGCGCTCTTGCATCGATCTCTCTTGCATCTTTAATCCTTGGTAAAAATTTATAATTTCATCTTTTATCTCGCTAGGCAGCTCATCAAGCCCCTTTTGGTGCCTGATCTGCGATGAGCTAACATCCACGTGTACGTCCATTTTTTGTAAATTACGTGGAATTTCTATGTGATTGCGCTTGGCGATCACAAACTGCACTAAATTTTTTAGCTCCTCGTACCCGTGCCATTTATTAAGTGTGGCTAGGTGGTCCGCGCCTATTATGAGATAAAATTTTTCTATCTTGAATTTCTCATACAAATACTTAACCGTCTCTATGGTAGGCACCGGGCGAGCTAAATTTATCTCATAGTCAGAAATCTCGACCTTCTCTAGGCCGCCCCAAATTTCTCTTATCCACTTTAGGCGAAGCTCTGGTGGAGCTGAAAATTCGCTCTTAAAGGGACTTATAAAAGTTGGCATGATGATGAGCTTGTCGATATCTAGGCTACTTAGTGCCATTTTCACAATGCTATCGTGTCCTAAATGAACCGGATCAAAGCTCCCGCCAAAAAGTGCTAACTTCATCTATTAAAGTGCCTTGTTTATATTTGTTTTAAAATTCTTTTTTGTAGAATTAGGCGTAATTATATCAAAAGGAGCTAAGATGTCAGTTAAAGTAGCAATAAACGGCTTCGGGCGTATCGGCAGGTGCGCTGCTCGTATTATTTTAGAGCGAGACGACGTTGAGCTTGTTGCCATCAACGATACGGCGACGCGCGACATGACGCGCTATCTGCTCAAATACGACAGCGTGCATGGCGAATTTAAGCAAGACGTTAAGGTGATAAGCGACGATTTTATAGAAGTAAATGGCAAAAAGATAAGAGTTTTTTCAACAAGGGATCTAAACGAGCTTAGCTACGCAGACTACGGTGCAGACGTGGTTTTAGAGTGTACGGGTAAGTTTTTGACCACTGAAAAGTGCGAGCCGTATCTAGCTCGAGGCATCAAAAAAGTCGTTATGAGCGCTCCGGCAAAAGACGACACGGCGACGTTCGTAGTCGGCGTAAACGACGATAAATACGCAGGCGAAGCGATCGTCTCAAACGCAAGCTGCACCACAAACGGCCTAGCTCCAGTGGCAAAGGTGCTAAACGATAAATTTGGCATCGTAAAAGGACTCATGACCACGATCCACGCCTACACCAACGGTCAGAGTCTAGTAGATGTAAAGGCTAAAGACTTCCGCCGCTCGCGTGCTGCAGCCCTAAATATCGGACCTACGACCACCGGAGCCGCAAAGGCGATCGCAAAAGTACTTCCCGAGCTAAACGGCAAGATGCACGGACAAAGCGTGCGCGTACCAGTAGCAAACGTCTCTATGGTAGATTTAACGGCGGTTTTAAAAAGACCTGCTAGCAAAGAGGAGATAAACGAGGCGTTTAGAGCGGCTGCTGAGTCAAATTTAAAGGGAATTTTATTCGTCGATGACGATTATAGGGTTAGCAGCGACTTTTGCACGAGCGCATACAGCAGCATCGTGGCGAGCGACACTACGCAGGTCATAGCTGATGATATGGTGAAGGTCTTTGCATGGTACGACAACGAGTGGGGCTACTCGACAAGGCTTGTAGACCTAGCTAAGATCGTGGCTACGAAGTAAATTTAAAGGGTAAAAAATGAGTGAAATTTTATCGATCAACGATCTTGAGCTCGGCGGCGCGAAGGTATTTGTCAGGTGCGATTTTAACGTGCCGATGGACGAGTTTTTAAACATCACCGACGACCGCCGTATCCGCTCGGCGATCCCTACGATCCGCTACTGCCTAGATAACGGCTGCAGCGTGGTTTTGGCTAGTCATTTAGGGCGACCTAAAAACGGCTTTGAGGAGAAATTTTCGCTGCGAGGCGTGGCAAAGAGGCTATCAAGGCTGCTTGATAGAGATGTGATATTTGCCGAGGACGTGGTCGGCGCGGACGCCAAAGCTAAAGTCGCAGCGCTAAAACCGGGCGAAATTTTACTTCTTGAAAATTTACGCTTTGAAAAGGGCGAAACCAAAAACGACGAGGCGTTAGCTGCCGAGCTCGCTAAATACGGCGAATTTTACATCAATGACGCGTTTGGCGTCTGCCACAGAGCGCACAGCTCGGTCGAGGCGATCACTAAATTTTACGACGAGAAGCATAAGGCGGCGGGATTTTTGCTACAAAAGGAGATAAATTTTGCCCAAAATCTCATCAAACATCCTGCGCGCCCGTTCGTCGCGGTCGTCGGCGGTAGTAAGGTAAGCGGCAAGCTTCAAGCCTTGCATAACCTTTTACCACGCATCGATAAGCTCATAATTGGCGGCGGTATGGCATTTACATTTTTAAAATCACTTGGAGAAAACATCGGAAATTCGCTCCTTGAAGAAGAACTCATCGAAGATGCAAGGCAAATTTTACAAAAAGGCAAAGAGCTAGGAGTGAAAATTTACCTGCCAGTGGATGTCGTCGCTGCTCAGACATTTTCAGCTGAAAGTGCCGTAAAATATGTCCCTGCGCAGGAAATCCCAAGCGGCTGGATGGGGCTTGACATCGGACCTGCGTCTATTAGGCTATTTAAAGAGGTCATCGCCGATGCGCAAACTATCTGGTGGAACGGACCTATGGGCGTTTTTGAGATGGATAAATTTAGCAAGGGTAGCATCAAAATAAGCCACGCTATCATCGACACTCACGCGACAACCGTCGTTGGCGGTGGCGATACGGCTGACGTGGTCGAGCGCGCGGGAGATGCCGACGAGATGACCTTTATCTCCACGGGCGGAGGTGCGAGCTTGGAGCTCATCGAGGGCAAGGAGCTGCCGGGTATAAAACCGCTTAGAAAGGCTGCGGAGTGAGGTTTTTAGCAAATTTAAAGTGCAATCACACGAGAGCTAGCTTTGCTAAATACGCTGAAATTTTAGATGCAAATTTAAGCGCAAACGACGACGTGACGGTATTTCCTCCGTTTAGCGCGCTTGATGGCGCGGCTCATAAATTTAAACTCGGCGCGCAAAATTTCTACCCGTGCGAAAGCGGCGCTCACACCGGCGAGATCGGCAAGGCGATGCTGGACGAGTTTGGCGTAAAAAGTGTACTGATCGGACACTCCGAACGGCGTGAGCTGGGCGAGAGCGAGGAGCTTTTGCGAGCTAAATTTGACTTCGCCGTAAAAGCGGGCTGGCAGATCGTCTACTGCATCGGCGAAAATTTGAGCGTGAACGAAGCTGGCGGTACGAAGGAGTTTTTGGCGGAGCAGCTGAAAAATATCGACCTTGGCTACGAGCGGCTACTGATCGCCTACGAGCCCGTGTGGGCGATAGGTACGGGCAAGAGTGCGAGCACGGAGCAGATAGAGAATGTTTTAAATTTCATCCGCGAGCAGACGAGCGCGCCGCTGCTTTACGGCGGAAGTGTAAATACCGCAAATATCGGCGGGATAGCTGGTATAGCGAACTGTGACGGAGTACTAGTAGGCACGGCGAGCTGGGACGCGACGAAGTTTTTGGAGCTTATACGCGTTGTCTCGCATCGCTATACTTCGTTGTCTTAAAATTTTGCTCGGTCATTACCTGCGTGGTAACTCCCGTCGCAAAATTTTAAGTCGCCTAGTCTAGCTTTGCGATACTGTCGCTATCCAATTTGGTTTCAAATTTGGCGTTTTCGCGAGATTTCGCGAATTTTAATTTATAGAATTTTAAGTCAAATTGCGCAGGATTTTTCGCTTAGTCAAGGCAAAATTTAAAAATAAACAGAGTAAGCATATAGTTTGTGAGTATTGCTTTTAAATTTTTAATGAAAGATAAATAACTCTGCTTGTAGCTGTAAGCTTGTGAAGCAGAAAAAGTTAAGTAGCTTTAATAAAAAGGAGAACAAATGATACTAAAAGGTAAAAAAGGTCTAATCATCGGCGTTGCTAACGCTAAGTCAATAGCTTATGGCATTGCAAAAGCTTGCTGCGATCAAGGTGCGCAGATGGCATTTACATATCTAAATGACGCTCTTAAAAAGCGCGTAGAGCCGATCGCAGAGGAGTTTGGTAGCAAATTTGTTTACGAACTTGATGTGAATAATCAGGCACATTTAGATGGGCTTGCTGGTCAAATCAAAAAAGACCTTGGCGAGATCGATTTTGTTGTGCATGCAGTGGCTTACGCACCAAAAGAAGCGCTTGAGGGTGAGTTTGTAAACACGAGCAAAGAAGCCTTTGATATAGCGATGGGTACTAGTGTTTATTCGCTACTAAGCCTTACTCGTGCGGTTTTGCCAGTGCTAAAAGAGGGTGGCTCGGTGCTTACTCTTACATACCTTGGTGGACCAAAATTTGTGCCACACTACAACGTAATGGGCGTTGCTAAAGCAGCACTTGAAAGCTCGGTTCGCTACCTAGCGCACGACCTTGGTGCTAAAAATATCCGCGTAAATGCAATCAGTGCAGGCCCTATCAAAACGCTTGCTGCAAGCGGTATAGGCGATTTTAGGATGATTTTACGCTATAACGAAGTAAATAGCCCGCTAAAACGCAACGTCACGACTGAAGATGTCGGTAACAGTGCTATGTATCTGCTTAGTGACCTAGCTAGCGGTGTAACAGGCGAAGTTCACTACGTAGACTGCGGCTATAACATCATGGGCATGGGCGACGTGGCTACCGACGCCGAAGGTAACACGATCCTAGCTTGGGACGCAAAATAATCTATTAATACAATTTTTTGGCGGGGCGACTCGCCAAATTATTCTTTAAAATTTCACCAAATTTACCGCAAGGGCATACAAAATGAGCTTTAGATGAGCTTATAGACGCAATAGGCTAGGCTGGGCACTGATCAAGGAATGGCTAAAAGAGGCTAATGAAATTTTGTCTCTTGATGAAAGCATGGTGCAAAGCGAGCTTTTAGGACTTCAAGTAACTACTCGCTCGCATATGGGAGCGCTTGTTTATGAGTGTAGCAACATTGTGAGGTGGTTGGCCGCGCCTACTTGGTTCAGGATGCGAGCAGATAAAGCGTGGAATTTATAGCTTTAACCTTGACAAAAGCTTTAGTGAGATAGGGCAGATGCCTAGCAATTTGCTCGTGGCAAACGATGTTTTGTGTAAAATTTTCGCTATAAACAGCGGTGTCTTTGGCGGCAAAGCTGGCAATGTCTTTTACTGCGTGCCAGATAGCGGCAAATGGGAGGATACGTAGCTTGGCTACTCGTAGTTTTTATACTGGGTGCTTTGTGGCGATATATCTAAATTTTACAAGCTTTATCACTAGGATGGCTGGCCTGAGGATGTAAGAAATTTTAGCCTTGATAGGATGATATTTGTACTACTGCCGATACTTTGGCAAGGCGTCGACATAAGTTTAAGACTAAAAGACTTTAAAAAAGATGATATTTATGTGAATTAATATTTCATTTTTGCCTTCAAGGGTGTCTAGTAAATTTATATAATACTTCCAGTAGATCCAAGAGTTTTGCTCTATCTTATTTAAAATTTATAATTTTTTTTCATAATCTACTTAAGAGTGTTTATAAAAACAATTCTGAGCATTAAAAAGCAAAATTTATTTTAGATTTCTTAAGCTTTTCTTGATAAAAATTATCTACAAAATTTAAGAATTTTTATACTTATAAGACTTTTTCTATTAAAAATTAACCTTATTTACTACCTTGATAAAATCATATAATTTTATCCTTTATTTCGATATCTAATTAATTTATTAGATAATTAGAATTTAAAAATAGTTTATATTTTTGCCAAAAAACTCAAAAATTTATCCAAAATTTATACTTAAAATTATAATATTCAATCTCAAAATTGTGCTATAAAATTAAAATAGTAATTTTAATAACCAAATTAGGAGGAAATATGAGATTTAAAAGCTTATTTAAACTCTCTCTTGCAGCAAGCATAGCAGTTTGTGCAAACGGGGCAGACGAGAGCGTATTAAGCGGAGTTGAGGTAACAAGTAGTAGTGGCGGATACGGCGTTGATGACATCAAAATTTCAACTAGAAATGCTAGCCTAGTAAAAGACGTGATGAGAGATATCCCTGGGGTTTACGTAGGCGGAACAAACGGCATGAATCAAAAAATTTACATGAGGGGCGTTAGCGACCGCGGTCTAAATATCACGATAGATGGCGCAAAACAAAACGGAAATACCTTTCACCACAATGCCGACTTGCTGATCGATCCAGATCTTATAAAAGCTGTTGATGTCGAGGTTGGCTCAAGATCAGTGGTAAACGGCTCGGGTGCGCTTGGCGGTTCAGTCGCCTTTAAAACGGTCGATGCAAAAGACTTGCTTAATGATGGTGAGATCATAGGCGCAAAGATAAAGACAGGATACGCCTCAAATAACAGCGAATTTTCACAAGGTCTTATGCTATTTACTACTCCAGTTGAAGGGCTTGATTTTATAGCAGCTATTAATCACAAGGGCTACGACTACGGCAAAAGCGGCAACAAAAGAAAGATAGGCGGCGACGGAAACGATCTTAGCTATCTTTTAAAGCTTGGTTATAGCTTCCTTGATGCACATAGAATTTCTATCTCAAGAGAACATAATGAATTTAAAGGCATGTATCCAATGAGAGCCGAGTTTGGCAGCTGGTATACTGGTCGATTTCCTGTTGATAACCGAAAATATGAACGTGATACTACAACGCTAAAATACGAGTACAAACCAAGCAATCTTCTAAATTTAGATGTAACGGTATACAATACCGAGCATAAAAAAGATGACCCGGTCTTAAAAATTTTAGGCGTAAAAACAAACGGCATAAATGCAAAGGCTAAGAGTATAGTCGAGACCGGCGCTTTGACGCAGACTTTTAGATATGGCGCTGAGTTTTACCAAAGTAAAAATTTCAACAAACCAGACAATCACTACCCAGAAAAGGTAAATAACTACTCTATCTACGCAGAAGATGCGCTAAATTTTAGCTCACTAACCGTTACTCCTGGCATCAGATACACTCATCACGAGCTAAAAAGCTACGATGGTAGAGCCGGAAATGTAAAGAGCTACACTTATAAATACAATGAATTTACCCCAGCACTTGCACTTGATTATGAGATACTTAAAGGTCTTAACGCTTTTGCAAGCTATGCAAGAGTCTTTAGAGGGCCTGATGTCATGGAGTCTATGAATGCTAGTAGAGCAGAAAATTTTGAAGCAAATAAAGATCTAAAAGCAACGACTGGTAATAGCTATGAAACTGGTCTTAAATATCATGGCGACATAAATGAAGCTAGCTCATATAGCCTCTCTGCAAAATACTTCATGACAAAATATAAAAACTTAATCGTAGATAATGGCTCTTATGTGACTGGAACGCCGCCAATAACTATATCCAGACGTATAAATGCTGGTGGAGCTGATATAAGTGGCGTTGAGCTACTTGCAAGGCTAAATTTAGACGCACTAAGCCTAGCTGCTAGCTACACTCACCAAAAGGTAAAATATAAAGATAGGGTCGCTAAGGCAAGCGGTGGCTACTATACCTCAAACGTTATCGGCTACCGCGATCAAGGTGATAAATATACATTTAATGCAGAGTACGCATTTTCTAGCATTGATACACTAATAGGCTACAACCTAATCTACTTTGCCTCAAAAAATACCATATCAGCTGGCGATAGTGAAAATGCCAAGATACCAAGCTATGCGGTCAGCGATATCTATGCTAGCTATACGCCAAGTAGCGGTAAATTTAAAGGACTAGAGATAAATGCTGGAATTTATAACCTCTTTAATAAAACTTATGCTTCGCAGTCTCAAAGAATGGCTGATTATACAGGCAATCCAGACTATGTAGACTGGGAGCCGGGTAGAAATTTCAAAGTAAACGTATCTTATAAATTTTAACTTTAAGGCAAGGTGAAAGCCTTGCCAAATTTCTCTTTTATATAAAAATTCTAGCTTTTTTCACCATGCTGTTTGTTTTAAAATTAATATAGTATCATTTTGGCGACTAAACTTTTTTGGGAGAAAAAATGAGGCAGAAGCACTTTGAAGTGGTAATTGTCGGAGCAGGCATTAGTGGGACGGCGCTCTTTTACGAGTTGGCTGCATTTAGTGATATAAAAAAGGTTGCACTTTTAGAAAAATATGACTGCGTAGCTACTCTAAATTCAAACGGCAAAGGCAACTCACAAACCATTCATTGTGGCGATATCGAGACAAACTACACGCTAGAAAAGGCAAAAAAAGTCTCTCGTGTGGCAAATATGCCAGTAAAATATGCTCTAAAATACAATCTTGATGGCAAATATATGTTCGCTCATCAAAAGATGGCACTAGCTATCGGAGATGCTGAAGTAGAGCGCATGAAAGAGCGATATGAGAGTTTTAGAGAGCTTTTTCCTTATCTTGAAATTTATGACAAAGAGAAGTTAAAACAAATCGAGCCAAACGTCGTTTTTGACGCAAATGGCAATGAGAGGCCAGAAAACATCATCGCCATAGGCACGCAAAATGGGCAGTTTACGACGATGGACTTTGGTGGCTTAGCAAACTCACTTGTGCAAAATACGCTAAATTTAGGCGCAGATGGTTATGAGATCAGCCTAAACTCAGAAGTAACTGATATAAAAAAGGCGGGCGATACATTTCACATAAAGATAAATGATGGCGAAGTGATCACTGCAAACTACGTTGTAGTAGATGCTGGAGGGCATTCGCTATTTTTGGCTCACAAAATGGGTTATGGGCTTCATCTTAGCACATTGCCCGTTGCTGGAAGCTTTTATTTCGCAAAAAAACGCCTACTAAATGGCAAAGTCTATATGGTACAAAACGATAAGCTGCCATTTGCCGCTCTTCACGGCGATCCAGATATCCTAGCTAACGGAAACACTCGCTTTGGACCAACAGCTCTAGTCATACCAAAACTAGAGAGATACCACGGCTGTTCAAGCTTTTTTGACTTTTGTAAATGCCTAAAATTTGATAAAAATGTCTTTGAAGTCTTTACAAATCTCTTAAAAGATAGCGACATCAGATCTTATATTTTGAGAAATTTCTTATTTGAAGTGCCATTTATCAATAAAAAAGAATTTGTAAAAGACGCCAGAAAGATCGTACCAAGCCTAAGTGAAAACGATCTGAGCTATGCTGTAAATTTTGGCGGCGTAAGGCCACAAGTTATCGACCGTAATAAAAAGTGCCTTGAGCTTGGCGAGGGCAAGATAAGTACAGGCGAGGGCATAAGTTTTAATATGACTCCAAGCCCTGGGGCTACTAGTTGCTTTGAAATAGCAAGAACTGATATGATCGAAGCCTGTAAATTTTTAGGTAAAAATTTTAACGAAGAGAAATTTAACGTTGAGTTTTTTGGGTAAAAATGGGAGTGTTTGATATTTTTAAAAAAGGTGCGGATATGCCAAAAACAGCACAACAAAGAAAAGATGAGAGCATAAAAATTTTAAAAAAAGAGGGTGTGGCTATGCTTGAGAGTCTGCCACTAAGGTATGACAATAGTGAAGTTACGCCAAGAAGCGTTGATGAGATCATTGCTCGTGCGGTTTGCTCATTTACGGCCATCATGTGTGCTTGCACTATCCGCGACAATGGCCACTTAAGTGAAGATGAGATAGCCTGGGCTAAAGACTTTTTGGGCGATTTTTATGGCGATCTAAGTGTAAAAGAAAAAGAGGTCGTAGAGGGAAGGGCTGATATAAATTTGGCCGTAAATATGGGCTGGAAGTATGAGTCGCTTTGGATCTTGCTTTGGGCGCTTGGCATAGCTGAGGATATCGGTGAGATGGATAAAATTTGCGACTGCGAGTTTGTGATGAATGTTTTTAGAGAGGGTGGACTCAAAAACCGCTCAAAATCGCGCAGTTTGGATGAAATTTTAAGCAAACTTGACCTAGTTTATCGTTATCACTGGGCGTGTGTGGACGCAAGGATAAATGGCAAAAAGGTTGCTGGACTTGACGAAGAGGTCGTTATGGAAAGACGTGCAGGGCTTGAGTGGTTATGTTGCAAAGGGCAAGAAAATGACGACTTAAGAGCTGAATTTAACGCTTGGGACTACCCTGATCTAAATACGTAAATTTACATTTCTGCACTAAAATAAGCCAAAAATGAAAGGAAAAATATGAAAATTTTAGTAACTGGAACAGCTGGATTCATAGGATTTCATCTTGCGAATACCCTTGTGGCACGTGGCGATGAGGTCGTTGGGTATGACGTGATAAATGACTATTACGACGTAAATTTAAAGCTTGCACGCCTAAAAACGGCTGGCTTTGACGTGAGCGAGATAGACTATGGCAAGCTTATCATCTCAAAAACACATCCAAATTTAAAATTTATAAAAGCTGATCTTGCCGACGAAAAGACGATGAAAGAGCTTTTTGCCAAAGAAAAATTTGACGTAGTGGTAAATTTAGCCGCACAAGCTGGCGTTCGCTACTCGCTCATAAATCCAAAAGCTTACATCGACAGCAACATCACAGGCTTTGTGAATATCCTCGAATGCTGCCGCCACAATGAGATCAAAAATTTAGTCTATGCAAGCTCTAGCTCGGTTTATGGCCTAAATGAGAACATGCCATTTTCTACGCACGAGGCGGTAAATCACCCTATAAGCCTCTACGCAGCGACTAAAAAGAGCAACGAGATGATGGCGCACACTTATAGCCACCTATTTAACGTGCCAACGACTGGACTTCGCTTTTTTACAGTTTATGGACCATGGGGACGCCCTGATATGGCGCTATTTTTGTTTGTCGACGCTGCGCTTAAAGATAAAACTATCGACGTCTTTAACTACGGCAAGATGAAGCGTGACTTTACCTACGTGGATGACATAGTAAAGGGCATCATTAAGTGCATCGACAACCCTGCTAAGCCAAATCCGGCTTGGGATGCGAAACACCCAGATCCTGCTACTTCAAAAGCGCCGTTTAAGGTCTATAATATCGGCAACAACAGCCCAGTCGAGCTCATGGACTACATCAAGGCAGTTGAGATAAAGATCGGTCGTGAGATCAAGAAAAATTTCCTCCCACTTCAAGCAGGCGACGTACCAGCGACATTTGCTGATGTGAGCGACTTGGTGGCTGACTTTGACTACAAGCCAAATACAAAAGTAAACGACGGCGTGGCCAAATTTGTCGAGTGGTATTGCGAGTTTTACGGAGTTAAAATTTAAGGAAAGCAGATGAGGCGATGTGAATGGGCAAAAGGCGAGCTTGATATAACTTACCACGATAACGAGTGGGGTAAAGTAGTAAAAGATGATAGAAAATTTTTCGAAATGATAGTTCTGGAGGGCTTTCAGGCGGGACTTTCGTGGCATGGAGTGCTTCAAAAAAGAGAAGCCATGAGAGAGGCGTTTGATGGCTTTGATCCAGAGAAGATCAAGCTTTACGGCGAGGCTGAGATAGCGAAATTTATGCAAAATGAGAGGCTGATCCGTAATAGATTAAAACTAAAATCACTCGCTATAAATGCCCTTGCATTTTTATCCGTAACCAAAGAATTTGGCAGCTTTTATGACTATTTGTGGGGATATTTGTTAAGAAAATTTGACCCAAAATTTGACGGCAAACAGATCATAAATCACTATCAAGATATCAAACAAGTGCCAGCCACTACGCCGATGTCTGATTTTGTGGCAAAGGAGCTAAAAAAGCGAGGGTTTAAATTTTTAGGCTCTGTTAGCACCTATGCATTTTTGCAAAGTGTGGGCGTTGTAGACGATCATATGGATTATTGCTTTTGCAAGGCAAAAGCTTGATTAGAATATTTTTTGCGGTTTTACTCCTTTTAAATTTTGCATTTTCTCTTGACTTGCTGAGACTTAGCGAGTATAAAGAGCAAAACGTCTCAGGCTGGCTAGCTAGCGAAAAGCTTGATGGCGTGCGTGCCTACTGGGACGGAGAGAATTTACTCTCAAGGCAGGGTAAAAGGCTGAATGCGCCGCTAAGTTTTACTAAAAATTTCCCAAAATTTGCACTCGATGGCGAGCTTTACGCAAAAGAGCTTAAATTTGAAGAAATTCAAGCAACAGTGATGGATAAGTTGCCCGATGAAAAAGCGTGGGGCAGGCTTAAATTTCACGTTTTTGACGTGCCAGAGGCAAGTGGTGGCTTACTTGATAGGCTTGAAGTTTTGGCTAAATTTCTAAAAAATAAGCCAAATGACAATTTAATCATCATAAAACAGATAAAAATGCGTGATAACGCTCAATTTTTGAAATTTACTGAAAGTATCATCGCAAAAGGCGGCGAGGGAGCAGTGGTGCGTGAGCCAAATGCACCGTACGAGCGAAAAAGAAGCAAAAATGCACTTAAATTTAAGAAATTTAAAGATGCCGAGTGTGAAGTGACCGCTATAAATAAAGGTAGTGGCAAATACGCAAAATTTGCTGGCTCGCTTACCTGCAAAGCGCTTGGTGGCAAGCAAGGTGAAGAAAAAGCTGGCGAGCCAAAATCTGGCACTATCTTTAAAATAGGCTCAGGACTAAGCGATGAAAAGCGCCGAAATCCCCCAAAAACAGGCTCTATCATCACATATAAATTTCAAAATTTAACCTCTAATGGCAAGCCAAGATTTCCAATATTTTTGAGGGTTAGAGAGGATTAAATTTTATTCAAAAGCCTTGCTTTACTTTTGCTTTACCCTATTTTTGATAAAATTAACCACTTTTTACGAAAGGCTTAAACTTGAAAATTTTAGTAACAGGTGGTGCTGGATACATCGGCAGCCACGTAGTAAAAGCACTTTTAAAGCAAGGCAATGATGAGATAACCATCATCGATAATCTCTGCAAAGGCTCACAAAAAGCACTTGAGGCGCTCCAAAAAATCGGAAATTTTAAATTTATAAATGCAAATTTAGAAGATGATCTAAGTGAAATTTTCGCAAATGGTAAATTTGATGCTATCATCCATTTTGCGGCGTTTATCGAGGTTTTTGAGAGTATGAGCGAACCACTAAAATACTATCTAAACAACACCGCAAACGTTGCGAGGGTGCTAAGATACGCAAAGACTTACAATGTAAATAAATTTATATTTAGCTCAACAGCCGCAGTTTACGGCGAGCCAGAAGTGGCAGAAGTTAGTGAAACAACGCCTACAACCCCTATAAATCCATACGGCAGAAGCAAACTCATGAGCGAGCAGATCATCAAAGACTACGCCATTTCAAATGGAAATTTTAAATTTGCAATACTTCGCTACTTTAATGTCGCAGGCGCGGATGAGGAGGGGTTAATCGGTCAAAACTATCCAAATGCTACGCACCTTATCAAAGTAGCTGTGCAAACTATACTTGGCAAGCGCGATAGCATGGGTATCTTTGGCGATGACTACGCTACAAAAGACGGCACATGCGTAAGAGACTATATCCATGTTAGTGACCTAGCAGATGCACACGTAAGCGCACTTGAATACATCGGCCAAAATGGCAGCGAAACTTTTAACGTGGGATATGGTAGAGGATTTAGCGTAAAAGAGGTCATCGAGACCGCAAAAAAAGTAAGCGGAGTAAATTTTAAAGTGCTAAATGCGCCAAGAAGGGACGGCGACCCAGCTATCCTAATCTCAAACGCAAGCAAACTACGCTTGCTAACAAGCTGGAAGCCAAAAAGAGATGATCTGGCTCTCATCATAAAAACCGCCCTTGAGTGGGAAAAGAAAATTTAAGGATAAGTATGAAAGTAGCTGTGATTGGAACCGGATACGTTGGACTAGTAAGTGGTGCATGCTTTGCTAAGATGGGCAACAGCGTGATCTGCGTCGATGTTGATAGCAAAAAGATCGAAGCGCTAAAAAACGGCGTCGTGCCTATATATGAGCCAGGGCTTGCTGATATCGTGAGCGAGTGCTACAAAAATGGCTCGCTTAAATTTAGCACGCAGATAACTGAGGCGCTAGAGCATGCAGATGTGCTATTTATCGCAGTTGGCACGCCTATGGGCGCTGATGGACAGGCGGATTTAAAATATGTCCTCTCAGTTGCGAAATCGATCGGAGAAAATTTAAGCAAACCGCTAATCGTAGTTGATAAATCAACCGTTCCAGTGGGCACTGGAGCTAAGGTGCATGAGGTTATCGAGGCTGAGCTTAAAAAGCGAAATGTAGAGGTTAAATTTGAAGTCGTCTCAAACCCAGAGTTTTTAAAAGAGGGCGCGGCGGTTGAGGACTTTTTAAAGCCAGATCGCGTAGTTATCGGAGCTAGCAGTGAGTGGGGCTTTAGCGTGATGAGAGAGCTTTATGAGCCATTTATGAAAAATCACGACAGGCTCATTTGTATGGATGTAAAGTCAGCCGAGATGACAAAATACGCTGCAAATTCGATGCTGGCAACCAAAATAAGCTTCATAAACGAGATAGCAAATATCTGTGAACGTGTGGGTGCTGATGTAAATTTAGTAAGAAAAGGTATCGGCAGCGACTCAAGGATCGGATATAGCTTCATCTATCCCGGCTGCGGATACGGCGGTAGCTGCTTTCCAAAAGACGTCGAGGCGCTTATATACACCGCTAGACAAAACGGATTTGAGCCAGAGCTTTTAAACGCGGTCGAGTCAAGAAATAAGGCTCAAAAAAGAGTGCTATTTGAGAAAATTTATAACTTTTTTGGCGGCGATCTAAAGGGCAAGACGATTGCGCTTTGGGGGCTTGCATTTAAGCCAAATACCGATGATATGAGAGAGGCTAGCTCGCTAACTTTGATAAAACTTTTAGACGAAGCTGGCGCGAAAGTGGTGGCGTATGATCCAAAATCAAGCGAAGAAGCTAAAAAATATATGCCAAATTTAGATGTAAAATACGCTAAAAATAAATATGACGCGCTTAATAACGCCGATGCTATGGTGCTTGTGACCGAGTGGAGCGAGTTTAGATCGCCTGATTTTATGGAGATCAAAGAGAGGCTAAAAAATGCTGTCATATTTGACGGACGCAACCAATACAACGCTAAAATTTTAGCCGAGCATGGATTTAAGTATTTCCAAATCGGAGTAAAGGCATGAGAAAAATTTTACTTTTTATCGCAGCTTGCACGCTTCCTTTTGCACTTTTGGCGGGCGAAAACGCACCAAAAACCGAGGAAAATATTTTTGAGCTACCTATTTCAAAGATGCCGCCTGATTATTTTAAATACGAAGTCGCTTTTTTTAAAGATATAGAAATCGACTGCAACTTCGCCTTTTTGCTCGGCGGAAAGCTTGAAGAAAAAGAGGACGCGCGCGGGATTTATTACGAATTTAGCGGCGGGGATGAGCTAGCGCAAACGATGATGCTCTGCAAGGACGGAAAGAAAAAGAGGCGGGTTTATTACGAATTCACTAAAATTTTACCAGGCATTAGCCCTATTAGAATCATAACTCCAAAAGGTGTAAGTGCGGAAATAAGAATGTATGAACGCGTAAAAAAGATAGAAGCAAAAAAAGAAAGGAAAAGTAAATGAAAATAGCAGTAGTAGGACTAGGATATGTTGGACTTCCACTTGCAGCAGCTTTTAGCGAAAAGTACGAAGTAGTAGGTTTTGATGTAAATGCAAAACGTATAGAAGAGCTTAAAAGTGGCTATGATAGAACGCTTGAGCTTAGCAATGAGCAGATGAAAAAAGCGATCGATAATGGCATGAAATTTAGCTTAAATTTAGATGATATTAGAAGTTGCAACTTCTTCATCGTGACCGTCCCGACTCCGATAGATAAGAACAAACGCCCTGATCTAACTCCAGTCGTAAAAGCGACTGAGAGTGTGGCAAAAGTGCTTAAAAAAGGCGACATCGTTGTTTATGAGAGCACCGTTTATCCAGGCGTTACAGAAGAAATTTGCGTGCCACTTCTTGAAAAAAGTGGGCTTAAATTTAACAAAGATTTCTTCTGCGGCTACTCTCCAGAGCGTATAAATCCAGGTGACAAAGAGCACACTGTAACTAAGATCAAAAAGATTACAAGTGGTTCAACCCCAGAGATCGCTGACAAAGTCGATGAAATTTATCGCTCGATCATCACAGCTGGCACTCACAAAGCTTCAAGTATCAAAGTAGCCGAGGCTGCAAAGGTCATCGAAAACACACAGCGCGACATCAACATCGCCTTTATAAACGAGCTTGCGATGCTGTTTGAAAAGCTTCACATCAACACTATTGATGTGCTTGAGGCTGCAGGTACTAAGTGGAATTTCTTAAATTTCCGCCCAGGTCTAGTTGGTGGTCACTGCATCGGCGTAGATCCATATTATCTAACTCACAAAGCTCAAGAGGTAGGCTATCATCCTGAAATGATCCTAGCAGGCCGCCGCATCAATGATGATATGGGTAGATACGCAGCTGATCAAGTGATAAAACTAATGATAAGAAAAGGCGTGCTTATCAACAAAGCCCGCGTGCTTGTTCTTGGTATGACATTTAAAGAAAACTGCCCAGATATAAGAAATTCTCGCGTTATAGACGTGGTTGATGAGTTAAAAGACTTTGGCTGCAAGGTCGATGTGACCGATCCTTGGGCTGATAGCACTGAGGTAAAACACGAGTACGGCTTTGATCTAGTAAAAGAGTATAACCTAGATGACTACGACTGCATCGTGATTGCCGTAGCTCACAATGAGTTTAAAAAGCTAAATTTAAAAGGTCATTTAGTTTATGATATAAAAAATATCTACCCAGAGGCTGACGCTAGACTGTAAGGAATTTAGTGCATAAAGTAAGCATAAATTTAAAAATTTTACTTATATTTCTAGCTGCTTATCTGTTTGGATTTGCAGCTAGGATGCTCTGGGTCTTGTGGGCAAAGGATATGCCAGAGTTTTATTTTAATGGCGAGTTTATGCTTACGACAAATGACGCCTACTATTACGCAGAAGGTGCTAGAGATATGCTGACCGGCTTTCATCAGCAAAATGACTTTAGTCCATTTAATCACCCAATCTCAACTATGGTTTTTTATATTTGCAAAATTTTTCCTTTTAAGATCGAAAGCGTGATGTTTTACATGAGCATCTTTTTAGCTCCTCTTATCACACTTCCAGTTATTTTAATATCAAATGAGTTTAAGGCTCTAAACGTAGGAGTTGTGGCAGCGTTTATGAGCGTGATCTTACCAGGGTATCTTTCAAGGACATCACTTGGCTATCTTGATAGCGATATGCTAAATGTTACATTTGCACTTTTTATCATCTTTTTTTTAATTAAATTAATAGATACAAGAGATCGTAAATTTATCATTCTTCCAGCTCTTTTTGTAGCAATCTATCTTTGGTGGTATCAAAGCTCATATGCACTTATTTTAAGCATTATATTTATTTTTTTGCTTTACACTCTTGTTTTTATGCGAGGTAGATTGGAAAATTATCAAGCAGTATTTTTTATGTTTATAAGCATTGTAAGCTTAAATATTTTTACAAAAGATCCGCTAATAGCAAATAAAATTTTAATTTTTAATACAGCCATCATAGCTTCATTTTACGTCATTTTTTGCAAATATAAAAATTTACTCTCAGCTAGAAATTTAGCTATTTTTCTTACTTTAATGCTAGCTATTTTTATCTATTTTGGTGGGTTTGACTTTATCATTTCAAAGATGGGCATTTATGTTTTTAAGGGTGCTGAAGCCATTAGTGATAAATATTATTTTATAAACGGATATAACCTTATTAGTGAAATAAAAGGTTCTAGCCTTTTGTATTTTATCTATTTTATGTCTGGCAATATCCTTATATTGATGGCAGCCATTGTTGGATACTTGCTACTATGCTTTAAATTTCGCCCATTTTTGCTTACATTGCCAATACTTGGACTTGGACTCCTTTCTTTCTTTGGCGGAGTTAGATTTGTTATGTATATAACACCACTTGTTGCACTTGGTTTTGGGTATTTCTTACATTTTTTTTTAAATTTATTTGACCTTAGAAATTCTGTCAAAAATTTATCATTTTTGGTTTTTGCAATAGCCGCCATTGCTATAAATTTAGATTTTGCTTATTCGTATAGACCAAATACCTTAATCACTAACGATGAGGCAGTTGCGCTTAGTGATATTAAAAAGGTAGCAAAGCGCGATGATTACGTACTTTCATGGTGGGATTATGGATACGCGATAAGGTATTTTGCAGATGTTATGACTTTGAATGATCCTGGTAGGCAAGGCTATGAACACAACTACTTTGTTAGCCTCACTTTGAGAAAAGGCCAGGCATTTTCAGCTAGACTCGCAAGAGTGGCAGTTACGTATAACGACATCTCGCTTGAGCAAAATACTAGGCTGATAGAAGAAATTTTAAAAGACTACAACACAAGCGACGTAAATACTTTTTTAAGTCAGCTTGAAAGTGAAAATTTTTCTCCACCAGTGGCAAAGAAGGCGGTTTATTACTATCTTGTGCCTAATATGATTGACATCGCGCCAAATATCTTTAGATATAGCTATATCGACGTCACAACTGGTAAAAGGCAAAAAGAGGATTTTTATCATGTTAGTGCATTAAATGGCATTGGTGAAGCTGGTATTGACCTTGGAGACGGCTATACTTTGCCTGTAAATGAGCAAAAATTTATCATACATAACGGTGAAAAAATAGCTGTAAAATCATTTTATAAAGTAAAAGGATCTGGAAAAGATTTACGAATAGATGAAAAAATCATAGATGAAAACGCTAAAATTTATGTGGTTTTTTTGGAAGATTATGCGCGGATATTGTTGCTTGATGAAAATGCTTTTAACTCATCTTTTGTGCAGCTTTTTATATTTGAGCGAGCTGATGAGCGATACTTTGAGCCATTTATCATTTCAAGTGGCGTAAAAATTTACAGGTTAAAAGTCTAATGCTGATCAATCTAATAAGCTCGATCGTTGTTTTTGTCGTATCAATGGGCATAAATTTCTTTCTTACGCCATTTATCTTAAAAAGCCTTGGCAACGAGGCTTTTGGCTTTGTGGGACTTAGCAACGCCATCGTTAGCTACGCAGCAGTCGTAAGTGTAGCCATAAACTCGGTCAGTGGGCGCTTTGTCGCTCATGCGTGGCACAAAAAAGATCTAAGCCTTGCAAACACCTACTACTCATCAGTCCTTGTTGTAAATATCTTCTTTTGCGCCGTTATCGTGGTACTTAGCTCCATTTTCATACTAAATTTGCAAAGCTTTTTAAATGTCCCTGAAAATTTACTCTTTGACGTGAGAATGACCCTTGTCTTTTACTTTATAAATTTCTGCGTTGGGCTATTTAACGGCGTTTTGACGGTTTGTGCTTTTGTGACAAATAAGCTCTATCTACTCTCCATCAGAAACGCTATCTCAAGCGCGATCCTAGCAGCTCTCATCGTGGCGCTCTTTTTCTTTTTTAAGCCATTTATCTCATACATCGCCATTTCAGCGCTAGTTGCAAGCCTTTTTGTCTTTTTTAGCACCATTTTTATGTCAGCTCGCATCACGCCGGAGCTAAAATTTAGCCTTAGTAAATTTGACTTTTCCAAGATCAAAGAGCTTTTAAGTTCTGGCATTTGGAACAGCTTTAATGCGCTAAATCGCATACTTTTAACAGGTATGGACCTATTTATCTGCAACATTTTCGTAAATGCAAATGCCACTGGTCTTCTTTCTGTCGCCAAGGCCGCCCCTATCATACTTGAGAGCTTTGTAGCGCAGCTTAGCGGTATCTTTGCGCCAAAATTTGTCGAGCTTTACTCTAAAAATTTGATCACGGACCTCATAAAAGAGGCTAAATTTTCAATGAAAGTGATCGCCTTTGTGATGAGCGCTCCGGCTGCATTTTTCGTCGTTTTTGGGCTTGATTTTTACACGCTTTGGCTACCTTTTAAAAGCGCAGATGAGGTCAAATTTATTTACAATGTCTCGATGATCACGCTAGTGCCGATTGTGTTTATAAGCTTTGTTTTTTCGCTTTTTAACCTTGATGGCGCGACAAACAAGCTTCGCCGACCAGCCATTGCCAACACTATCCTTGGCGTTAGCACGATCATAGCGCAGATCGCGCTACTTAAATTTAGTGACTACGGCGTTTATGGCATCGTCATCGTCGCAGCCATTTTTTATAGCATAAGAATTCTTGGCTTTGACCTCATAAATACTGCTTTAAATTTAGAGGTAAAGCTTACCACCTTTTATGGGGTTTATTTTAAAAATTTAGCCGTTTTTGCGCTTTGTGTGCTTGCGATGTTTGCCTGCAAAGACTTTGTGAGCTTAGATAACTGGCTAAAATTTGCTATCTTTGCTGTGATATACGCCGGTGCAGCTTATATTTTGGGATATTTTTTGTTTTTTAATGCTTTTGAGCGAGGCATAGTCTGGCGTAAAATTTTAAAAAAATTTAAAAGGTCTTAAATGAATGAAATTTATCTGATCTCTTTGGCCAAAGACAGCAAAAGGCGTGAGCTTTTGCAGCAGAAATTTGGCTCTTATGATAGCTTTAAGCTAATAGACGCAATAGACGGCAGAGAGTTAAATGCGAGGGAGTACTATAAGATCATTTCGCTATCATTTAAAGCTTATGGCAAGGTTTTAAGCCCAGCAGAGGTTGGCTGCTCGCTCTCGCATGCGAAAGCCTACGAGGCGTTTTTAGCAAGCGAGGCTAAATTTGCCCTCATCTTTGAAGACGACGTGATAGGGAGTGATCAAGCTATAAAAGAGGCCTTTTTAGCAGCTAGTAAAATGCCAGAAAACAGCGTGCTCATATGTGGCATGCAAGATGGGCTAGAGGGCAGGTTTAGCGCCTTTGGCAAAAAGGTGGATACTAGCCTAAGTAGGCCACTTTGGCAGGTCTCAAAGCACTCATTTTCAAGTATTTATAGAGCAGGAGCATATGTGCTAACTAAAAAAAGTGCTAAAAATTTGCTTGAAATCCACAAAAATGCGCTTTGCACGACCGATGTTTGGGACTATTTGCTAGGCGTTAATGATATGCAGATGTATTTTTGCGACCTCTTTGCGCACCCAACCGATCTAAGTGGCTCAAACATCGAGGGAGAGCGCCTTGAGAGGGGATACAAGGCAAATTTAAAGGCCTACATCAAAACATTTAAATTTATACTTTTCTCACGGCTTGAAAAGCTTCAAGGCTATGAGAGAATTTTTAAAAGGGGTTAAATGAGCGAGCCATTAATCAGCATCGTAACCGCAACTTACAAGCGTCCAGAGCTTTTAAAAAAGGCCATAAAAAGCGCTCTAGCTCAAAGCTACAAAAACCTAGAGATAGTTGTAACAGATGACGGCGATGACGAGAGTGCGAGTAAAATTTGCAAGAGTTTTAATGACGCAAGGATCAAATTTGTAAAAAACACCGCTCACAAAAAGAGCCCAAATGGCAATAAAAATAACGGCTTTGACAACGCAACAGGCGAGTTTGTCTGCTTGCTTGACGATGACGATGAGCTTTTGCCAGAGGCGATTGCTGAGTGCTATGAAATTTTAAAAAGTGGCGAGTATTCGTGCGTTTTTGCAGATGCGATCTGCGAAAAAGATGGCGTGATGACCGAGGTCGTGGCTGGCAGAAGCCCATATAGCAAGAGCGGGGCGATGAGCAAGGTTGATTATCACTGCGGGCGGATAAATGGCGAGTATTTTAAACTTTTTTCGCGTGAATTTATAGATGATTTTAGGTTTGATGAGAGCAGTTTTGGCGGCGAAAATGAGCTTTATATCCGCTTTTTTGAAAAAAATGTCTTCTATCTTAAAAAGCCACTTTACATCTACCGCATCGCAAGAAGCGATAGTGCGACGTTAAATGCCAGCAAACACGCGCTAAATGTGGCAAATGCTTACATCAAAACAGCAAATTTGCACTACGACATCGCTATCAAAAATGAGCCAAAATTTCTAGCTATGCAGTATAAAAATGCCGCTTACTACGCCAAAATAGCAGGCGAATATGGGCTGATGCTAAGGTGTATCTTTAAAAGTCTTAGCATTAAATTTAGCAAAGAGGCGCTTATTTTCTTGCTGCTTAGCCCACTTCCAAGTGGCATTTTACCAGCACTTTCAAAGCTTAGAGTAAAGATCAAACAAAGGTTTGGCGTATGAGGATATTATTTGTCACATCAACGCTTAGAAGTGGCGGTGCGGAGCGGGTTTGCGCGGTGATCGCATCAAGATTTAGCATGGATCACGAGGTAAGCCTTGTTAAATTTGACAAAGACGAGCCATTTTACGAGCTAGCAAGCGGCGTGAAGCTCATAAATTTAGGCGTTGGGGCCGATGAGCTTGGCTTTTTTGGAAATTTAAAAAAAAGAGTTTCAAAGGTGCTTGCCTTAAGGGCGCTCATAAGAGAGGGTAAATTTGACGCTGTGATATCCTTTTTAGACGCCGTAAATACCTTGGTACTCTTTAGCTCAGCTGGGCTAAAAACGCCAATAATCATAAGCGAGCACACAAACTATCTTGCGCCAAAAAGAGCGATCTTTAAGGTGCTAAGACGCATAAGCTATCCATTTGCAAATGCTCTTAGCGTCTTAAGCGACGAGGATCTAGGATATTACTCGAAATTTTGCAAAAATGTGATGAAAATTTACAACCCGCTCTTTGAAGAGATACGCAGCGAGAGCTTTGCTAAAGAAAATTTAATCATCTTCGTTGGCAGGCTAAATAAGATAAAAAACTGCGAAATGTTTGTAAGAGTGGCTGCAGGCTTAAAGCAAAGCGGCTATAAATTCGCTGTCGCTGGAGATGGCGGCGAGAGGGCAAATTTAGAAAATTTAGCCAAAAATTTAGGCGCAAATGTCGAATTTTTAGGCAATGTAAGCGACATCGCTTCGCTTTATAAAAGGGCAAAGGTGCTGTTATCTTGCTCAAATTTCGAGGGTCTTGGAAATACCTTGATAGAGGCGATAAACTACGACTGCGTGCGTGTTGCGACAAGAACTAGCGGGGCAAAAGAGCTTATAAAAGATGGTTTTGATGGCTTGCTTTGCGAGATAAATGACGCTAAGCAGATGAGCAAGAAGCTTACAAATTTGCTGCGAGATGAAGCAAAAATGGGCGAATTTACCAAAAACGCAAGAGCTAGGCTTGATGAGTTTAGCGTGGAGCAAATTTATAAAAAGTGGCTGGAGCTTTTAAAGCTTGGAGGTGTGAAGTGAAAATTCTTTTTGTCATAGCTGCACTTAGAAACGGTGGGGCCGAACGTGTGCTAAACGTGCTTGCAAATGAGCTTAGCAAGGACAATGAGATCACTATCGCTCTTCTTGAAGAAGACCTTGGACTTTATAAATTTAGTGAAAAGATAAATATCATAAATCTTAACATCACTGGCTCAGGGCTGGCTTTAAAATTTAAGAAAATCCTAGCTCTTAGAGCGCTTTTTAAAGAGCAAAGGGCTGATCTTATAATTAGCTTTATTGACTGGACAAATGTCACTTGCGTGCTGGCAAATGCTGGGCTAAAGAGCAAACTAATAGCAACCGAGCATCACGAGCATAGCTACTTAAAAAGTAAAATCGCAAGCGCTATGCGTGACTTTTCGTATAAATTTGTAGATGGCTTAAGCGTGCTAAGCAAAAGCGACTATGACTACTATAAATTTGCCAAAAACCGCGAGGTCATCCACAACCCACTTTTTATTGATGTGCCTGAAATTTGTGAGAAGCAAAATGTCATCCTAAGCGTGGCAAGGCTGGAGGCGGTAAAGGGCTATGATGTCTATTTTGAGGCACTTAGCAAGGTAGATAAGAGCTTACTTGATGGCTGGGAGATAAAGATCGCAGGCAGTGGCAGGCAAGAGGCCGAACTGAAGCAAATGGCGTCAAATTTAGGGCTTAATGTCAAATTTCTAGGCCATATGAGTGATGTCATAAAACTTTATAGCGAGGCAAAAATTTTTACTCTTTGCTCAAGAAGCGAGGGGCTTTCAAACGTGCTAATAGAATCAGGCGCTTTTGGTTGCGCTAGGCTAAGTAGCGACACCGTGGGCGCAAGAGAGCTTATAAATGACGGCATGGACGGGCTTATCTTTAAAAATGGCGACGCTGATGATTTAAAAGATAAGCTTGAGATGCTTTTAAAAGATGAAAATTTAAGGCAAAAACTAGCAAAAAACGCCAGAGAAAGTGCAAATTTATTTAGCAAAGAAAACATCATCAAGCAGTGGCGAGAATTTATAAAAAAGGTTGTTGGCAAGTGAAAAAATTAGCCGTTTTTTTATACTCGATGGGGCCTGGTGGGGCTGAGCGAAATGTGGCAAATTTACTGCCATTTTTGGTTAAACGTTATGAAGTTCATCTCATCTTAATGAGCAAGGTCATCGCCTACGAGATCCCAAGTGAGGTGCAAATCCACTTTATAGAAAATAGCGATCCTTATGAGAGCGGACTAAAGAAGCTTGCAAGGCTCTTTTTGGCGATGCCAATGCTTGCGTTTAAATATAAAAAGCTTTGTCAAAATTTGGGCATCGATATGCAGTTTGTGCTGATGAACCGCCCTTGTTATATTGCTGGGCTTGCTAGAATTTTGGGCTTTAAAAAGAGGCTAGTTATCAGCGAGCGAAGCTGTCCGTCGATCTTATATAAAGACGATCTAAGCGGACGAGTTAATAAATTTTTACTCACTCATCTTTATAAAAAGGCTGATCTAATCCTCGCAAATGCAGCTGGGAATAAAGAGGATCTGGTGCGAAATTTTGGCATGAGCGAGGACAAAACAAAGGTGCTTTATAACGCTCTTGATCTAAAAACTATAAATTTGCTAAAAGATGAGCCGCTTGAGAGCGACTTTAAGCCATTTTTCATAAACATAGGTCGCCTTGATAGCGGTAAAAATCAAGCCATGCTAATAAAAATAATCGCTTCGATTAACGACCCTCGTGCCACGCTTGGCATCCTTGGCAAAGGGCCTTTAAAGGATGAGCTGCAAAATTTGATAGACAAATTTGGCGTGGGTGATCGAGTAAAGCTTCTTGGCACTGATAAAAATCCTTTTAGGCATATAAAAAACGCCTCTTGCTTGCTTTGTGCTTCACGTTTTGAGGGCTTTTCAAATGTCTTGCTTGAAGCACTAGCATGTGAAAAAACTATCATCTCGACCGAGCACAAGAGCGGTGCAAAGGAGCTTTTGGGCGAGAGTGAGTTTGGCATCTTAGTGCCTGTTGATGACGAAAATGCGATGAAAGAGGCGATGATAAAGGTGCTTAATGCGCCTGAAATAAGGCAAAATTTTGAAAATGTTGCGTATAATCGGGCTAAATTTTTCGATAGTGAAAATATAGCGAGCAAGCTTATAAATTTTTTGGAAAATCCTAATGAATAGAAATTTATTTTTTAAAAATTACTCTTTATACTTGATGATATTTGTCGCGGTCCTTTTTGGCATGGTTTGTAGGCTCTACTGGGTCTTTTGGGCGAGTGAATATCCGGTATTTTTCTGGAACAACGAGCTAATGATCAGCACAAACGACGGCTACGCATTTGCCGAGGGTGCAAGGGACATGCTAGCTGGCTTTCACCAAGAAAACGACCTTAGCTACTACGGCTATCCGCTCTCGACGCTTACTTACTGGATCGTGAAATTTCTAGGCGTCAAGCTTGAGACAGCGATGATTTATATGAGTGTATTTTTTTCATCGCTTGTCGCTGTGCCAGTTATCTTGATCGCAAATGAGTATAAGCTAAAATTTGCTGGCTTCATCGCTGCACTTCTTGCGGTAGTCGCAAATAGCTACTACAACCGCACGATGGCAGGATACTACGATACTGATATGCTCATCATTCCACTTAGTGTCTTTGTCGTCTGGGGACTTATTAGAGTACTCGAGAAAAAGGACGCAAAGAGCCTAATAATCGCGCCTTTAAGCGTGCTTATTTATATGTGGTGGTATGCGAGTGCCTTTTCGCTTATTAGCATTTTAACTGGGCTATTTTTACTTTACACGCTCGTTTTTGATAGGAAAAATCCACTTTTTTATCTTGAAATTTCGCTGCTTTTACTTGCCATTTCAAATCTTGATCTAACGCTTAAATTTATTGCTATCATCGCTATTTATGCGTTTTGTCTTTTTAAAAAAGAGGTGATAAATTTAAAAATTGCTCTTGGTATTTTGGCAGTTGTTTTTATTGTTTTTGTAATTCGTGGCGGACTAAATCCGATTATTTTTCAGCTTAAATTTTACGTCTTTAGAGATGCGCCTGAAGTTGGAGGCATGAGCTTTCACTTTTTTAATGTCAATCAAACCATCCAAGAGTCAAGCATCGTTGATTTTACGCTATTTTGCGAGAGGATCAGCGCAAATGTTATCACATTTTTGATCTCACTTGCTGGCGTTGCTCTTTTTTGCTACAAACACCGCTCGTTTGCCGTCTCGCTTGGTATGCTAGCACTTGGCTTTTTAGCCTTTAAAAGTGGCCTTAGATTTACTATTTATGCTGTGCCTATCATGGCACTTGGCTTTGGCTACTTAGTAGAGTTTATACTTTCAAATTTAAAGCTAAAAGGAGCGGTGCTAAATCTTGCGAGAGCTTTTATAACCGTGCTTGCTCTAACTCCAGCGCTCATTCATATCTATGGTTACAAAGCTGAGCCGGTTTTTGTACACAAAGAGGTTGAAATTTTAAATAAGCTAAAAGGCATCGCAGGACGCGAGGACTACGTGGTTGCATGGTGGGACTATGGATATCCGATCAGATATTACAGCGATGTTAAGACGCTCATTGACGGCGGAAAGCACCTTGGACGTGAAAATTTTGCCGTGAGTTTTGCGCTTGGAAGCGATGAGATGAGCTCGGCAAATATGGCAAGACTTGATGTTGAGTACACAGAGAGAAATTTTAAAGAGCGATTTAATGGCAATTTGGCTCAAATTTTAAAAGAAAGAAACACAAGTATTGATCAGTTTTTTAGCGATATAAAAGAGGCAAATTTTAGCCTGCCAGCAAAGACTAGGGATATTTACTACTACTTGCCAGATAGGATGCTTGGTATTTTTCCGACCATTTTGCAGTTTAGCAAGATCGATCTAAAAAGCGGTAAAAATTTAAACAACGGCCTTTTTATCGTCACAAGAGCGATCTCGCAAAATGAAAATGGCATTAGACTAAATGGTGGATTTACGCTCACAAGTGATGTCACAAATTTAATCTATGATGGTAACATCTTGCCTCTTAAATCTTTCATAGAGACTGATTATAACGAGGCTGGCAAGCTAAATGTCAAAGAGTATAAAAATAACGAACTTTCAAATATTTCTGTCATTTTTATGAGAGATTATGGTAGGTTTATCATCCTTGATGAAAGTATTTTAAATAGCGCATACATCCAGCTTTTTGTGCTTGAAAGGTACGATCTAAAAATTTTTGAGCCAGTTATACTTGATGGGGCAGCAAAAATTTATAAACTAAAGAGGTAAAAATGGCAAGGATAGGGTTTTTAAGCCATGCTGATATGAGCATACACTTTTTTAGGCGGCCGATAATGCAAGCCTTAAAAGATATGGGGCATGAGGTTTTTGCTATCGCTCCAAAAGGCGACTTCACTGGCGAGCTTGCTAAAAGCTTTCACTCTGTCACCTACGAGCTTGACAAAGCCAGTCTAAATCCACTAACGGTGATAAATAACTCAAAACAACTATCTCAAATTTTGGGCGAGCTAAATTTGGATCTGCTGCAAACTGGCGCTCACAAGTCAAATGTTTTTGGTACATTTGCCGCTAAAAACGCTGGCATAAAGCACGTGATAAATTTGGTTGAAGGCCTTGGTAGTTTTTATATCGATGATGATATTAAGACGAAGGCTGTGCGTTTTGTCATGGAGAGTCTTTATAAATTTTCATTCGCAAAGGCCGATGCTTGCGTGTTTGTAAACGACTCGGATGCTGATTATATGATCTCTCGTAATTTGATAGATAAAAGCAAAGTGTACCGCATAAAAAGTGTCGGTGTTGATACTATCAAATTTGACCCAGCCATCACGCAGGCGGCTGATCTTGGCGATAAAAAAGTCATTTTAATGATCGCAAGAGCCATGTGGCACAAGGGCGTTCGAGAATTTTACGAGGCAGCTGAAATTTTAAATGGCTACAAAAACTGCGAATTTGTCTTTGTGGGTGAGGGTTTTGCTGGTAATAAATCAACCGCAGATGAGAGCTTTTTAAAAGGTGGCAAAGTACGTTATCTTGGCGCTAGAAATGATATACCACAGCTTTTAAAGGCTTCTTACTTGCTAGCACTTCCTAGCTATAAAGAGGGCTTTCCAAGAACGGTTTTAGAGGCGATGAGCATGGCTAAAGCAGTCGTTGCAAGTGACGTGACAGGCTGCAATGAAGCTGTAAAAGATGGCTACAACGGACTTTTATGCAAGGTAAAAGACTCAAATGATCTTGCTGGAAAGATAAAAATTTTGCTTGATGACGAGGCGCTTTGTGCTAGACTTGGGCAAAACGGCAGAAACTGGGCGCTAAGCGAGTTTGACGAGAAGCAAATCGCAAAAAGATATATAGAAATTTATAGGAAATTTATAGATGTATAGAAATTTTTTAAAGAGAGTGATTGACATTTTGGGGGCTTTGTTTTTGCTCGTTTTAACATCGCCTATTATCATAGCAACGGCGATTTTTATCTATTTTAAGGTAAGCCGTGATGTCATTTTTACGCAGGCAAGACCAGGTCTTAATGAGAAAATTTTTAAAATTTATAAATTTAAAACGATGAGTGACGAGCTTGACGCAAATGGCGAGCTTTTGCCAGATGACCAGCGTCTTGGTAAATTTGGCAAACTTATCCGCTCACTTAGCCTCGATGAGCTGCCACAGCTATTTAACGTGCTAAAAGGTGATATGAGCTTCATTGGACCAAGGCCGCTTTTAGTCGAGTACCTACCCATCTATAACGAAACACAAAAGCACCGCCACGACGTGCGCCCTGGTATCACGGGTCTAGCGCAGGTAAATGGCAGAAACGCCATAAGCTGGGAGAAAAAATTTGAATACGACGTCTATTACGCTAAAAATTTAAGCTTTATGCTTGATGTAAAGATCGCTTTGCAGACCATCGAAAAGGTGCTAAAACGAAGTGGTGTCAGCAAAGAGGGGCAGGTGACGACGGAGAAATTTAATGGCAAAAACTAAGAAAATTTACATCTACGGAGCGAGTGGGCATGGTCTTGTGATCGCTGACATCGCTAGAAATAACGGCTATGATGAGATAGCTTTTTTAGACGATGCTAGTGAGCGTAAATTTAGCCCAGAGCTTGAAAAAGCTGACATCATAATAGCCATAGGTGATAATAAAACAAGGCAAAAGATCAGCCAAAAAGTAGAGGCTGCTGGCTTTGAGATAGTAAATTTGATCCATAAAAGCGCGGTTGTGAGCGAGAGCGCTGTGATAGAAAAAGGTGCGGTCGTCATGCCAAATGCTGTGATAAACGCAAAAGTACGCATAAAAGAGGGCGCTATCATAAACTCTGGTGCGGTGATAGAGCATGAGTGCGTGATAGGTAAATTTGCTCACATTAGCCCAAATGCAGCCCTTGCTGGAAACGTTAGAGTGGGCGAATTTACGCATGTAGGAATTGGCTCAAGCATTATTCAAGGTATAAGCATCGGCAGCAACTGCATCATCGGCGCTGGAAGCGTGGTCGTTAGAGATATAAAAGATGGCACAAAGGCTTACGGCGTGCCAGCATGCGAGCGCGCTAAGATATAAATTTAAAAATAAGTGCTAAAATCGCCAAAAAATCACGAAAGGGATGAAATGGATAGGGTTTTTTTATCTCCACCAAATATGAGCGGAAAAGAGCAAGAATATATAAAAAAAGTTTTTGAAAGCAACTATATAGCGCCACTTGGCGAGTATGTTAATAAATTTGAAGAAAGTATAAAAAACTACACTGGAGCAAAAGACGCACTAGCACTAAGCGCTGGAACCGCGGCGCTTCACCTAGCACTTCGCGTCCTTGGCGTGAAAGAGGGCGACTTTGTGCTGGCTTCTAGCTTTACTTTCATGGCTTCAGTCTCGCCTATACTTTATGAAAAAGCAACTCCAGTCTTTATAGACTGCGATGAGAGCTGGAATTTAAGTCCAGAACTACTTAAAAAAGCGATCTCAAATTTACCTAAAAAGCCAAAGGCATTAGTCGTTACTCATCTTTACGGACAAGCTTCAAAGATGAAAGAAATTTGCGAAATTTGCCAAAATGAGGGCATCGCTTTGGTTGAAGATGCAGCTGAAGCACTTGGCGGATTTTACGGCGGTAAGGCACTTGGCACATTTGGTGTGATGGGTGCATATAGTTTTAATGGCAATAAAATAATCACCACTTCAGGTGGCGGTATGCTAGTTGGTGACAAGGAATTTGTAGAAAAAGCTAGATTTTACAGCACGCAAGCAAGAGAGCCATTGCTTCACTACGAGCACAAAGACTATGGCTATAACTACCGCTTAAGCAACGTCCTAGGCGCTATTGGCGTGGCACAGATGGAAGTTTTGGAAAAAAGGGTTGAACAAAAGAGAAAAGTCTTTGAAATTTATGAAAAAGAGCTTGGCGATGTTTTAGAATTTATGCCAGAACTGCCAAATTCTCGTGGTAACAGATGGCTCACAACTGGCGTTTTTGCTAAAAAAGATGCACATTTAAAAGTTATCAAAGCACTAGCAGATGAAAATATTGAGAGTCGCCCACTTTGGAAGCCTATGCACTTGCAGCCTGTATTTAAAGGTGCGTTAAGCTTTATCGATGGATATAGCGAAGATCTATTTTCAAAAGGAATTTGCTTGCCAAGTGGCAGCGATATGAGTGAGCAGACACAAGAAAGAGTGATAAAAATAGTCAAGGAAAATGCGTAAATGTTTCATGCAACGAAGTTAAAAAGGCTCGTATTTTTCCTTCTTGGTGATGTTTTTATATTTATCTTTTCGATATATGTGGCTTATCTTTTAAGATTTAACGCTGACATCCCAGATATCTACGTGCAAGGGCTTTTTGTAACGGCTGGATTTTTGATCGTATTTAAGCTCTTTTTTATGTGGATGTTTAAAATTTACAAGGTGCCGTGGAGGTTTTTTGGATTAAATGAAGCAAGAAAAATTTTCTTAGCTCACGTTTGCTCAGCTATTTTATTTACGATCATTTTTTTTATCATTCAAGATTTTTTAAATCCATATCCAAGAAGCGTTATTTTCATTGATCTTCTTATTTCATGCTTACTTGTTGGGCTTTTAAGAATTTCAAAACGCATGGTGCTTGACTTTTCAAACAAACCTCACAAAGGTGAGCCTTGTATCGTTATAGGCGCAACGTCAAAAGCGCTTCACGTCTTGCGCGGCTTAAAACAAGGGTATCTTGACTACTACGCGGTTGGAGTGGTAGATGGCAGGAGTGATCTTGTTGGTACTTATTGTGATGGTTTTTTAGTGCAAGATAAAAAAGAGATACCAAGCCTTATAAAAGATTATGATGCAAAGACCGCTATCATCGCGCTTGCACTAGATCAAGATGAGCTTCAAGCCTTAGTTGATGAGCTAAGCGGATATGGCATAAGAGATATGAAGCTCTTCTCTCTTATCGAAAATGAGCCGATCAAGGATATCTCAATCGAAGACTTACTTGCTAGAAAGCCAAAAGATTTAAACCCAGAGGCTATTTCAAATTTCTTAAAAGATAAAAGAGTACTTGTCACCGGAGCTGGCGGTAGTATAGGAAGTGAAATTTGTAAGCAGTGTTTGAAATATGGTGTAAGTGAGCTTATAATGGTTGAGCACAGCGAGTTTAATCTTTATAAAATAGGCGAAGACACAAAAGATAAAAGAACTGTTAGCAAGCTTGTAAATATCACAAATTTAAAAGACTTTGAAGAGGTTTTTGAAGAATTTAGACCAGAGATCGTCATCCACGCTGCAGCCTACAAACACGTGCCACTTTGCGAACTAAATCCTCGCTCAGCAGTTGAAAACAACATCCTTGGCACAAAAAATGCAGTCGATCTTTCTAAAAAATATGGCGTTAAGAAATTTGTCATGATCTCATCAGACAAGGCTGTGCGCCCAACAAACATAATGGGTACAACTAAGCGTGTTTGCGAGCTTTACGCACTAAATTCAAATGAAGCAGGTGTATGCGAGATAGTTTGCGTGCGCTTTGGTAACGTCCTTGGCTCAAGCGGATCTGTTATACCTAAATTTAAAGCGCAGATCGCTGCAAATAGGCCACTAAGCGTCACGCACCCAGAGATTACAAGATATTTTATGCTTACATCAGAAGCTTGTCAGCTAGTCCTTCAAGCGGCCTCTATCGCAAAAGGTGGCGAGCTTTTCGTGCTTGATATGGGTGAGCCTGTTAAGATCGTTGATCTTGCTAAAAAGATGCTTCTTCTTTCAAACAAAGAGCATTTGGGTATAGAATTTGTAGGTCTTAGACCGGGCGAGAAGCTTTATGAAGAGCTACTTATTAACAAAGATGATGTGCAAACCAAGTATGAATCGATCTTTGTAACGCATTCAGAGCCTTACGATTTAGCGCTTTTAAACTCACAGATAAGTGAGCTTTTGCAGCTTGAAGATGATGAGGTAGCACCTGCACTTAAAAAGATCGTTCCTGAGTTCAATCACGCATTAAATTTAAAAGGTTAAATTTGGTTATAAAAGATATTAAGAGATTTAGTGACACGAGATATAAGGCAAGGGCGTATATTTGTTATTTATTTAGTAGAAATTTGCCAAATAGACTGCCCGGAGTTTGTTTAGAGAACATAAAAGCTGGCTTTGATAAGATCAGCCACGAGATAGAAAATTTTGACGCACTGTATATCTTAGACGAAAATGGCGTGCAGATCGAAGACTCGATCAGCCTAAATGAGAAGTATAAAATTCCAAAGGGCGAAAACCGCGCAAATAAAGCCTACTACTACACTGCAGTGCGTGAGAAAAGATGCGTTTTAAGCGATCCATATCCATCAAGCCTAAATGGAGGTTTATGCGTCACAGCAAGCGTGCCTATCTATAATGAAAAAAATGAGCTTAAATTTATCGCCTGCATCGACATAAGCCTAGAAAATATCCTAAATATGGTCGATAGCGGCTTTGTTGAGGAGCATTTTGGTAGATTTTTAAAGACTATTTATACACTTTTTTGTGCATCGCTTTTTATGATCTGCGCATTTTTGTTTTGGCACGGTGTAAAGAGCTTTATCTCAAAGAGCATCGAGCATATAAATGTCGAAGAAATTTTTGAATCAACTATCATTTTAACGCTAGCCCTCGCCATTTTTGACCTTGTTAAGACGATATTTGAAGAAGAGGTGTTAGGTAAAAATCACGAGGAAAATAGCGTTATTTATAAGACGATGGTGAGATTTATCGGCTCAATTATCATCGCACTTGCAATCGAGGCACTCATGCTAGTCTTTAAATTTGCTATCACTGCACCTGAAAATATCATAAATGCTATCTATCTAATAGGCGGTGTGGCGATGCTGATGGCGGCACTTAGCTTTTATCTTTTCAGCGTAAAAAGACAAGAGAACAGATGATCGCTATTATTGATTATGGTGCGGGCAATATCAAAAGCGTGATAAATGCTTTTAAATTTCTTGGACATGAGTGCGTTTTAGTAAGTGAGCCTGATAGTTTAAAAGAGTACTCTCACATCGTTTTACCAGGCGTTGGAGCTTTTGGTGAGGCGATGATAAAGCTAAAAAATAATGGCATGGATGAAGCCGTAAGAGAAGCCGTAAAAAGCGGCAAAGCATTTATTGGTATTTGTCTTGGCATGCAGCTTTTATTTGAGCGAAGCTTCGAGTTTGGCGAGCATGAGGGACTTTCTCTTTTGCCTGGTGAGGTCGTAAAATTTAATGAAGCTAATTTCGATAAGCCACTAAAAATACCTCACATTGGCTGGAACGCCTTGGAATTTAAGCAAAATAGCCCATTAAATTTAGGACTAAAAGAGCTTGAGTATTTATATTTTGTACACAGCTATCACGTGGTTTGTGATGATAAATTTGTACTGGCAAAGACAACTTATGGATATGAATTTACAAGTGCGGTTTGGCATGAAAATATCTTTGGCTTTCAGCCTCATCCAGAAAAAAGTCATGAAGCTGGACTTAAAATTTTAGAGAATTTTGCGAGGTTATGATGGAAATTTTTCCAGCGATTGATTTAAAAGAGGGACAAGCGGTTAGACTTAGCAAAGGTCTTATGCAAAGTGCAAAAATTTATAGTAACGAGCCAAGTGAACTTGCTAAGAAATTTGAAGATTATGGCGCAAAATGGCTTCATGTGGTTGATTTGGATGGTGCATTTGCTGGAGAGACGATAAATTTTAAAACAATTGAAAAAATTAAAAAGGCTACAAATTTAAGCGTCCAAGTGGGCGGTGGCATAAGAGATGAAGAGCGTATAAAGCGCTATTTAGACCTTGGAGTTAGCAGAGTGATCCTTGGCTCAGTTGCTCTTAGAGATCCAGAATTTACAGCAAAAATGGCTGAAATTTATAGAGTTGTAGTTGGTATTGACGCAAAAGATGGCTATGTGGCCGTGCAAGGTTGGGGCGAGATCTCAAATATAAAAGCAGTCGATCTTGCAAGAAAATTTGCAGATGTTGGCGTGGAAGCTGTGATTTGCACCGATATTAATAAGGATGGAATGCTTGGCGGAGTTAATGTTGAGTTTAGCTTGCAAATAGCCAGGAATAGCAAGCTTGAGACAATAGCAAGTGGTGGCGTGAGCGATATAAATGATGTTTTGATGCTAAAAGCCACAAATGAGATTAGTGGCGTAATAGTTGGAAAAGCCTACTATGAAGGGTTGCTTGACCTAAAAGAGGCCTTTAAACTACTTAGATAGCGTTAAAGCTTTTATAAATTTAAATTAGCTAGAATAGGGCAATTTTTACTAAAAGGATATTATGTGAAGATTTTGGTTGTAGATGACAGTTCAACAATGAGAAGAATCATAAAAAATACTTTACAAAGGTTAGGACATCAAGAAATTCTTGAGGCTGAGCATGGGCTTGAGGCTTGGAATATCTTAACTCAAAATGAAGGTATCGAAGTTCTTATCACTGACTGGAATATGCCTGAGATGAATGGTCTTGAGCTTGTTAAAAAGGTAAGAGCAGAGCAGAAGTATGTTGATATGCCTATTATAATGGTAACAACAGAAGGCGGAAAAGCTGAAGTTATAACAGCTTTAAAAGCAGGTGTTAATAACTACATCGTTAAGCCTTTTACGCCACAAGTTTTAAAAGAGAAGCTTGAAGACGTTCTTGGTTAATGAAAGATAAATTCTACGAATTAAGCATAAAAACATCAAATTTTTATGATGAAATTTTAGAGCTAGTTTTCTCTTTTGGAGTTACCTGTGTTGAAGAGCTAGATCACGAGATCATCGTCAGGGAAGAATATGATCTAAAAGATATAGCATGGGGTATTGAAGAGTATGCAAAAGGGCTCTCTAGTGTTCGTAAAATTTCAAATGATTTAAAAATTTCTCTTAATTTAAAAGAAAATAAAGACTGGCTAGGTGAATATAAAAAGGCAGTTAAGCCTATTTTGGTTGATAAAATTTATGTTAGACCTAGCTGGGAAGAGCCACTTAATGGTGTAACAAATATCATAATCGACCCAGCTCTAGCTTTTGGCTCAGGGCACCATGAAAGCACAAATTCTTGCTTGCAGCTTTTACAAAAATATGCAAAAAGTTGCAATACTACTTTAGACGTGGGGTGTGGAAGTGGAATTTTAAGTATTGCCCTGGCAAAGCTTGGTTGCAAGGTCGATGCTTGCGATACAGATGAGCAAGCCACGCAAAGCTCACTTAGCAACGCCGAGTTAAATGAGGTTAAATTTAATAAAATTTGGACAGGCTCTATCGCGAATTTAGAGCAAAAATATGACATTGTCGTAGCAAATATCATTGCTGATGTCATTTTTATGCTCTCAAATGACTTAAAAAAATCGCTTAAAAAAGGCGGCTACTTGGTATTGTCAGGAATTTTAAACAAGTACGAAGATAGGATTAAAGATACATTTAAGGATTTGGAGCTAATTGAGATAAAACAAAGTAACGATTGGAGTAGCTTTGTTTATAAGGAAATAGATGAATAACCAAAATAATAACCAAAATAATGGCAACAATAACGGTTTTTTTAATAAAAATCCTATTTTTATTTTTGCCATTTTTGCAATAGTTATAGTTTTAGCTTTTAGAAGCTTTAGTGGAGACGGACTAGGTGGCTCTTTTGGGCTAAATAGCAATGCCCAGAGTAAAATGGTAGCTTATTCTGAGTTTAAAGATATGTTAAAAAATAAGCAACTAAATGAAGTTGCGATATCTGAAACCACGATAAAAGGCGTTGGTAATGACAAAACCATCTACCTCGCAAAGCGCATAAACGATCCAACGCTCATTGGCATACTTGAGCAAAATGGCATAACTTACAGCGTTTATAGCGAAAATAACTGGTTTGGAGATCTTATATTTTCATGGATAATCCCAGTATTTATATTTTTTGCCATTTGGATGTTTATTGCTAGTCGTATGCAAAAGAACATTGGCGGTGGCATACTTGGCATAGGAAGTGCAAAGAAACTTATAAATTCTGAAAAGCCAAAAGTAAAATTTGATGATGTTGCAGGTGTCGAAGAGGCAAAAGAAGAGGTTCAAGAGATAGTTGATTATCTAAAAAGTCCTGATAAATATCTAAGACTTGGGGCAAAAATTCCAAAGGGAATTTTACTAGTTGGCCCTCCAGGCACAGGTAAAACGCTTCTTGCAAGAGCAGTTGCAGGTGAGGCTAGTGTGCCATTTTTCTCTATGTCAGCATCAAGTTTTATAGAGATGTTTGTCGGTGTTGGCGCAAGTAGGGTTAGAGATCTTTTTGAAAATGCTAAAAAAGAGGCTCCAGCGATCGTTTTTATAGATGAGATCGATGCAATCGGTAAAAGTAGAAATTCTGGTCCGATGGGCGGTAATGACGAGAGAGAGCAAACGCTAAATCAGCTTCTTTCTGAGATGGACGGCTTTGATGCGGATAAGTCACCAGTTATCGTTATAGCGGCTACAAACAGACCTGAAGTTTTGGATGCTGCACTTTTAAGGCCAGGTAGATTTGACAGGCAAGTACTTGTTGATAAGCCTGATTTTAAAGGACGTTGCGATATTTTAAAAGTTCACATGAAAGATGTAAAGATCGGTAAGGATGTAAATATCGAAGATATTGCAAGGCTTACGACTGGTTTAGCTGGTGCTGATCTTGAAAATATCATAAATGAGGCAGCACTTCTTGCAGGACGTAAGTCAAAGACCTTTGTCGAGCAGGCCGATCTTGTGGAGGCTGTTGAGAGATCGATTGCTGGACTTGAGAAAAAGTCTCGCCGCGTAAATCCAAAAGAAAAAAGAATCGTCACTTATCATGAGTGCGGTCATGCCTTGATAGCTGAGCTAACAAAAGGTGCAAAAAGGGTAACAAAAGTCTCAGTCGTACCACGTGGTCTTGCGGCACTTGGCTATACTTTAAATACACCTGAAGAGAATAAATTTATGATGCAAAAGCATGAGCTGATAGCAGAAGTAGATGTACTTTTGGCTGGTAGAGCTGCTGAAGAGGTGTTTATTAAAGAAATTTCAACTGGAGCTAGCAACGACCTAGAGCGCGCGACCGATATCATAAAAGCTATGGTTAGTATGTATGGTATGAGTGATGTTGCTGGTCTTATGGTGCTTGAAAAACAACGTACTACGTTTTTAAATGGCGGTCAAAGTATCAAAGACTATAGTGATAAGATGGCTGAAAAGGTTGATGAGTTTGTAAAAACGCTTCTTCATGAAAGATACACTGCTGTGCTTGGTTTGCTTGAAATTTATAAAGGCGCCATTGAAAATATGGTATCAGCACTTTATGAAGAAGAAACAATCGAAGGAAAAAGAGTTAGAGAGATCATTAAAAACTATGAGATCGAAAATGATCTAGAGAGCAGACTCGTAGAGATAGAAGAAAACGAAAAGAGTAAAAAAGAGGAATAAAAATGAGTGGCTATATCGCGAAAGCAGGATATAAATTTATATTATTTTTTCTAATTTTATTTGTTTTATCTTTGCTGTTTGGGATCTTGCCACTACTTTTTGCTATTTTACTTTTTTTGGGGCTTTATTTTTTTAGAGACCCTGAGAGAGAGCCATTTTCTGATGATAAATTGGTTTTACTATCGCCAATTGATGGCAAGATAAAAGAGATCAGTGCTTCAAATTTTGACAATAATGAAGTAGCTAAGATCGTCATAAAAAAATCTTTTTTTGATGTTGGTACATTAAGGGCTGTAAGTGATGTAAAAGTAGCTGAAATACGAAAAAGACATGGCTTATTTTTGTGCCAGGCTATGAAAATTTCAGAATTTTTAAATGAAAGAGCTATTATTCGCTTTGAAAAAGAAAATATAAAATTTGTTATGAAAATTATAGCTGGGGCTTTCAGTAGAAGTTTAGAAATTTCAAATGTTACTAGCCTAAAAGCATCTAGAAAATTTGGTTTTTTAGGAAGTGGTGAGGTGATTTTATACCTACCAAGAGATACTAAGATATGTGTAAGTGTCGGAGAAAGCGTAAAGGCTGCTTCACTTTTGGGATATTTTGAAGAGGGAAAAAGAGATGAATAACATACAAAAGATGCAACTAATGTATATCTTGCCAAATTTATTTACAGCAGCTAGCGCTTTTTTAGGTGTTATTAGCATTATTTCATCTATTCAAGGTAACTATTTTAAAGCCATTATTTATATAATCTTATCGCTTATTTTAGATGGGCTTGATGGGCGTGTGGCTAGACTTACAAAGACAACTAGTAAATTTGGAGTAGAGTTTGATAGCCTTGCAGATCTTGTTGCTTTTGGTGTAGCACCAGCGATTTTATTTTATTTGACTATTGGTAAAAATTTTGGCAGATTCGGAGCACTTATAGCTGCTATGTTTGTGGTTTTTGGAGCTATTAGGCTTGCTCGTTTTAATGTCACTACTGGTACATATGAGCCAAATGTTTTTATCGGACTTCCTATTCCATCAGCAGCTATTGTGAGCGTACTTTGGGTTGGAATTTATATCGACTATACTTTTTTAGAGGGATTTGAGTGGTGCTTGATGCTACTTGAAGCTACTTTGGCAGCTTTAATGGTTAGCAACATCCGCTATCCAAGTTTTAAAAAAATAAATTTAAAACAAACCCATGTGATAAGAATTTTAGTAGCTCTTGTAGTTGCGTTTTCGATACTTTATCTATATCCATTTGAAAGTGCGACTTTGGTTATGAGCATCTATATGCTTTATGGTATAGTAAGAGCCACTATAATGTTTAGTAAAAATTCCAAAAAAAAGGAGAGCGAATGAGCGAAAATGGCGTCATAAAATCATGTAAATTTTTACCAAAAATCGAAATCAAAAACTCTCTACTGCTGCTACTTAGGTAGCAAATTTCTCTTTACTTAACTTATCAAATTTAAAATTTAAATATAAAAAATAAAAAAGGACAAAAATGGATAAGAATAAAATTATAATCTTTGATACAACTTTAAGAGATGGCGAGCAAAGCCCTGGTGCATCGATGAATACAGCTGAAAAACTACAGATCGCACTTCAGCTTGAAAGGCTTGGTGTGGATGTTATGGAGGCTGGATTTGCAGCAGCAAGCCCAGGGGACTTTGATGCGGTAAATCAAATAGCAAAGCAAGCCTCAAATATCACGGTTTGCTCTCTTGCACGCGCAGTTGAGCGTGATATTAAGGCAGCTGGCGAGGCATTGGCTCCAGCTAAAAATAAGAGAATTCATACATTTATAGCGACAAGCCCAATTCATATGGAGTACAAGCTAAAAATGAGCCCAGATGAAGTAATAAAACGTGCAATCGAGTCTATAAAATACGCAAAAACCTTTTGCGATGATGTGGAGTTTAGCTGCGAGGACGCTTGTAGAAGTGAAATGAGCTTTTTAAAAGAAATTTGTGATGCTGCCATAAATGCGGGTGCAAAAACTTTAAATATCCCTGATACGGTTGGTTATTTATATCCTGAAGAGATAACTGCTCGCATTAGTGAAATAGTAAAATTTGTAGGCGATAGAGCGATAATCTCTGTGCATAATCACAATGACTTAGGCATGGCTACAGCAAATTCACTAGCGGCCATAAAAGCTGGTGCAAGGCAGGTCGAAGGCACGATAAATGGCATAGGTGAGCGCGCCGGAAATGCTGCGCTTGAAGAGATCGTGATGGCTATTAAAACTCGCCAAGACGTCTTTGCTCCATTTTATACAGACATTATCTCAAAAGAAATTTATCCAACTTCAAGACTGATTGCTAGTATTATAGGCATTGAGCCTCAACCAAACAAAGCTATCGTTGGTAGAAACGCATTTGCTCATGAGAGTGGCATACATCAAGACGGCGTGCTAAAACACAAAGAGACCTATGAGATAATTAGCGCTGAGAGTATAGGCCTTGAGAAAAATTCCCTTGTTTTAGGTAAGCATAGCGGTCGCCACGCGTTTAAAGATAAGCTTGCTAGCCTTGGATTTGACCTTGATAGCGATGCTCTTAATAAGGCTTTTGAAAAATTTAAAGAGCTAGCTGATAAGAAAAAAGAGATATTTGATGACGATATTAGGGCTCTTGTGGCTGAAGAGATTACAAAAATTCCACAAGCTTATGAGATCACGGCTCTTCTTCAAAGTAGTGGCGGAAGCCTTGCAAGTGCTTCAATTAGCATAAAACACAATGATGAGATCATTAGTGACTCAGCTCTAGGAAATGGCACAGCAGATGCGATATTTAAGGTAGTTGATCGCATTAGTGGCATTAGTGGCACACTAAAAGACTATAAAGTGGCATCCGTTTCCCAAGGTAAAGATGCACTTGCAAAGGTTGATGTAAAGGTCGAGTTTGAGGGTAAAACGGCTGTAATAGGCCATGGACTTGACATAGATACTATGATGGCAAGCGCAAAAGCCTATGTTGGAGCACTAAATAGCTACCTTCGCATACATAAAAACTAAAATTTTAGCTAGCTGCTAAATTTGCAGCTGGCTACTTTGAATTTAATCCAAAAAATATATAAATTTTTAAAATTCAAAGTCTTTATTTAAAAAAATAGAATTTTACTATCTTGACAAATTTTAAAATCTTACTCACTCACCTTAGCAACTTACTAATTTTATGGCTCATAAACATTCACCACTAAATTTAGAAGCGTGATATGCTCGCTCGTAAGTTTTAAAATTTGATAGAGTTTAGACCGCATGCAGTGCGAAGCACTAGAGCATGCCCCTTGAATGTGCGAGGGATTTGGGGGATTAAAGGGGATGAGGGGATGGACTTCGTGTCTGCCACGCAGTTGCGAGCCTGAGAAGTAAAATTAAGTCCCCTTGCCTCCATTTTGAATAAAAAAATGCAAATTTAATCAAGCCGTCTTTGCAAATTTTAAAACTTTCATTCACTCGCAAGAGTCGACTACTAAAATTTGGCTTCGCTCACCGCTTAGCTCAAATTTTAGAGCCGAAAATACTCGTTCACAAATTTTTAAAATTTACTAGACGCTCATTGTGAAATTCAATAAAAGTTGCGAATAGTTCAATAAAAGTTGCGAACATATGTTGTTTTTATAATTTATTAAAATATTTTATTTTAAAAAGGATTATTTCATGGTTGACTACAATACAAAAGCAAAG